>WHTA01000083.1 GCA_009379825.1 Streptosporangiales bacterium | reverse complement strand
TCAGACCACAGGGTGACTGTGCTCGTCCGGCCACCGGGCGGGCGCCTGTCAGACCACAGGGTGACTGTGCTCGTCCGGCCACCGGGCGGGCGCCTGTCAGACCACAGGGTGACTGTGCTCGTCCGGCCACCGGGCGCGGGCGCTTCGTCATGCCACTGGGCGCGAGTGGCCTCGGTCAGGCAGTGGCCAGAGTGTCGGTCGGGCCACCGGGTGAGGGTGCGCGGTCGCCACCGGGCGAGGGACACCGTCAGGTCCGATGGGCGCGGGCGCCCATCGGGTCACTAGGCGCGAGTGCCCTGTCAGGTCACCGGGCGCAGGCGCCTTGTCGGGCACTGGGCCAAGGCAGCGTGAGGCCACTGGGCGCGGGTGGCCTCGGTCAGGCAGTGGCCAGAGTGCCGCGTCAGGCCACCGGGTCAGGGTGCGCGGTCGCCACCGGGCGAGGGACACGGTCAGGTCACCGGGCGCGGGCGCCTCGTCAGGCCGCTTGGCCGGGGACCGTCGGGCCACCGGGCGAGGGGCACCGTCAGGCCGCGGGGGGACGGTGTGCGGTCGGGCCGCCGGGCGAGGGCGCGGGCGGCCGCCGGGTGGGCCGGGCTATGCCACCGAGTCCGGGTCGTCGAAGCCGGCTGTGTGGTCTTCGCTTGCTGCGGCGATTCTGCGCTTCGCGAGCATCTCCTGTAGTTCCTTGATCTCGGCGTCGATCTGCGCCATTGCGCCCGCCCAGCTCGGTTGGTCCTCAGCCTGCGCCGTCTCGGTACCGGACGTCGTGTCGGGACCCTCCGTCGCGCCGGTCGTGTGCTCGGACAACCTGCACCTCTCCTCGGCTCGTGATCCTCTCGCTCCCCCGACCACGCCCACCCCCGATCTGGGCGCACCAGTGCGGTGACGCACGGTAGCGTAACGTCGATCTTCCGTTACCCGTGCAACGCCCCGCCGAATCAGCCCATGGACGGCAGTAGGGCTACGGATGCCGGCAGCTGTCGGCACGGCCGCATAGGATTGGCACTGTCACCCCGGGGTCCCCTTTGCTGATCGCCGGGTAATTCGTGCTGTTCGAGGAGAGCCGAGGAGACCCGCCGTGCCCCTGCAGGGACTGCTCGACGTCGTGACGACCGACCCCGCCGTGGCAGGCGCCATCGGCGCGGCACGCGACGGCGACCGGCCCACCCACGACATCACCGCGCCTGCGGCGCTGCAGCCACTGGTGCTCGCCGCGGTGGCCGACAAGGCACCTCGTACGGTGCTGGCCGTGACGGCCACCGGCCGCGAGGCGGAGGACCTGGCCACCGCACTGCGCAGCCTGGTCGACCCGGCGGCGGTCGTGGAGTTCCCGGCCTGGGAGACGCTGCCGCACGAGCGGTTGAGCCCCCGCAGCGACACGGTGGGCGCACGGCTGGCGGCACTGCGCAGGTTGCGCCATCCGGGCCCGGACACCGGCATGGTCTCCGTCGTCGTCGCGCCGGTGCGCAGCGTGCTGCAGCCGCTGGTCCCCGGCCTCGGCGACCTCGAGCCGGTGACGGCGAAGCCGGGCATGGAGGTGCCGCTCGAGGACCTCGTCGACCGGCTGGCCGCGGCCGCGTACACCAGGACCGACCTGGTGGAGAAGCGCGGCGAGTTCGCCGTACGTGGTGGCTTGCTCGACGTCTTCCCGCCGACGGAGGAGCACCCGCTGCGGGTGGAGTTCTTCGGCGACACCGTCGAGGACGTGCGCTACTTCCGCGTCGCCGACCAGCGGACGGTGGAGGAGGCGCCGACCGGCCTGTGGGCGCCGCCGTGCCGCGAGCTGTTGCTCACCGACGAGGTACGCGACCGCGCGCGCACGCTCGCCGCGGAACACCCCGAGCTGGCCGAGATGCTGGAGCCGCTCGCCGAGGGTGTCGCGGTGGAGGGGATGGAGGCGCTCGCGCCCGCGCTCGTCGGCGACCTGGTACTGCTGCTCGACGAGCTGCCCGCGGGTACGCACGTGGTGCTGTGCGACCCGGAGCGGGTGCGTACGAGGGCGCACGACCTGGTCCGTACGAGCGAGGAGTTCCTGCAGGCGTCGTGGGCGGCGGCCGCCGGCGGCGGCAAGGCGCCGGTCGACCTGGGCTCCGCGTCGCTGCGCAGCATCGCCGAGGTGCGTGAGCACGCGCTGGCCCTCGGCATCCCGTGGTGGAGCGTGACGCCGTTCGCCCAGCTGACCGACGACGAGATGCAGCCGGCCGAGGACGGCGGGGCGACCGTCGACGCGCGGGCCGCCGAGGAGTACCGCGGCGACACCGAACGGGCGCTCGCGTCGATCGAGCAGTGGCTGGCCGACGAGTACCGGGTGGTGCTCGTCACCGAGGGACACGGCCCGGCGGAACGCCTGGTCGAGCTGCTCGGCGACTCCGACCTCGGTGCCAGGTACGTACCGGAGCTGAAGGAGCCGCCGGAAGCCGGCCTCGCCCACGTCACGACCGGTGAGCTGGCGCACGGGTTCGTCGCCGACGGGCTGCGGCTGGTGGTGCTCACCGAGGCCGACCTCGCCGGCCAGCGCAGCTCCACCAAGGACATGCGGCGGCTGCCCAGCCGGCGGGGCAGGAGCGTCGACCCCCTGCAGCTGCAGACCGGCGACTACGTCGTGCACGAGCAGCACGGCGTCGGCCGGTACGTCGAGCTGGTTTCACGAGCCGTGCAGGGCGCCACCCGCGAGTACCTGGTGATCGAGTACGCGTCGTCCAGGCGCGGGCAGCCGGGCGACCGGCTCTACGTCCCCACCGACCAGCTCGACCAGGTGACCAGGTACGTCGGCGGTGAGGCGCCGTCGCTGAACAAGCTCGGCGGGTCCGACTGGGCGAAGACCAAGGGCCGGGCGCGGAAGGCGGTCCGCGAGATCGCCGGCGAGCTGATCAGGCTCTACAGTGCGCGGCAGGCCACCGAGGGGCACGCGTTCGGGCAGGACACGCCGTGGCAGCACGAGCTGGAGGACGCTTTCCCCTACGTCGAGACGCCGGACCAGCAGTCCGCCATCGACGAGGTGAAGGGTGACATGGAGCGCGTCACGCCGATGGACCGGCTGATCTGTGGCGACGTCGGCTACGGCAAGACGGAGATCGCCGTGCGCGCGGCGTTCAAGGCGGTGCAGGACGGCAAGCAGGTGGCCGTGCTGTGCCCGACCACGTTGCTCGCGCAGCAGCACCTGTCCACGTTCTCCGAGCGGTTCGCGCAGTTCCCCGTCGTGGTGAAGTCGCTGAGCCGGTTCGTCAGCGGCAAGGAGCACGACGAGGTGCTCGCCGGCCTCACCGCGGGCAGCGTGGACGTGGTGATCGGCACGCACCGGCTGTTGTCGTCCGAGGTGAACTTCAAGCAGCTCGGCCTGGTGATCGTCGACGAGGAGCAGCGCTTCGGCGTGGAGCACAAGGAGTTCCTCAAGCGGATGCGCACCCAGGTCGACGTGCTGACCATGTCGGCGACGCCGATCCCGCGCACGCTGGAGATGGGCATGACCGGCATCAGGGAGATGTCCGTCATGCAGACGCCGCCGGAGGAGCGGCACCCGGTGCTGACGTTCGTCGGCGCGTACGACGAGCGGCAGATCTTCGCCGCCATCCGCCGTGAGCTGCTGCGCGACGGCCAGGTGTTCCTCGTGCACAACCGGGTGCAGAGCATCGAGAAGGTCGCCAGCCGGATCCACGAGCTGGTGCCGGAGGCGCGGGTCGCCGTCGCCCACGGGCAGATGGGCGAGCACAAGCTGGAACAGGTGATGGTCGGCTTCTGGGAGAAGGAGTTCGACGTACTCGTCTGCACGACCATCGTGGAGAGCGGGCTGGACATCCCGAACGCGAACACGTTGATCGTGGACCGGGCGGACATCCTCGGCCTCGGCCAGCTGCACCAGCTGCGCGGCCGGGTCGGGCGAAGCAGGGAGCGCGGGTACTCGTACTTCCTCTACCCGCCGGACAAGCCGTTGAACGAGCACGCGTACGAGCGCCTGCAGACCGTCGCGCAGCACACGGAGCTCGGCGCCGGCACGTTCGTGGCGGTGAAGGACCTGGAGATCCGGGGCTCGGGCAACCTGCTCGGCGACGAGCAGTCCGGCCACATCGCCGGGGTCGGCTTCGACCTGTACGTACGGTTGGTCGGCGAGGCGGTCGCCGAGTACCGCGGCGAGGCGCCGCAGGAGCTGGCGGACGTCCGCGTGGAGCTGCCGCTCGACGCGCACATCCCGCACGGGTACGTGGCCAGCGAGCGGCTGCGATTCGAGGCGTACCAGCGGATCGCGCAGGCCGCGTCCGACGACGACATCGCCGCGGTGCGCGACGAGCTGACCGACAGGTACGGCACCGTGCCGGTACCGGTGGAGACCCTGCTCGACGTCGCCAGGTTCCGCGCCCGGGCCCGCGAGCTCGGCATCACCGACGTGACGCTGCAGGGCAACCAGGTGCGCTTCGCGCCGCTCGACCTGCGCGAGTCGCAGCAGCTGCGGCTGAAGCGGCTCTACCCGGGCAGCGTGGTCAAGCAGCCGGTACGTACGGTCCTGATCCCGCGGCCGAAGGCCGGCGGCATCGGCGGCCAGCTGTTGCGCGACCGAGAGCTGCTGACGTGGTGCCGCGGCGTACTCGACGCGCTCTTCGAGCTGCCCGCGGCGGCCGTGAGCAGCAGCTGACTGGGGTGACCGGCCGGCGGCCTGCGTGGGGGTGGCGGCTAGGCTCGTTCGCGTTCCGAGCAAGTACGACGGAGGTGTGCAGGTGAGGTCTCGGGTGAGCCGTACCGCGGTCGGCGTCCTCTCCCTGGTCGTGGTCGCGGTGCTCGCCGCCTGCGGTCCGGTCAAGATGGGGGCGGCGGCGATCGTCGGCGACCAGCGGATCTCCGCGAAGGAAATCGACGCCTCCGCCCGCAAGGTCACCGAGCTGTCCCCGACGGCGACGCAGCAGGGCAACGTCCCTGCCGGCCTGACGCTGAGCCGGGTGCTCGACCTGCTGATCCGCGAGCAGGCGAAGCGGGAGGGCATCGGCTACTCGCAGGGCGACGTGGACAAGGCGATCGCCAAGGCCACCGACAACGCCGGCCTGCGACCGGGCAGCGTGTACAAGGTGCCGCTGGTCAGCGGTGTGCAGGTGCAGATGCCGACCGCGGACGCGCGTGAGTTCGCCGTCTCGCTCTACCTGCAGGAGCAGCTGGTGAAGCGGTACGCCGGCGCCGACCTGCGCAAGGGGCAGCAGGAGCTGGCCGAGCGGCTGGGCGCGCTCGCGGAGGAGATTGGCGTCCAGGTCAACCCGCGCTACGGCGACTTCGACCCGCGCACGGTGAGCCTGAAGGTGAACTACGGCGGGCTGTGGCAGCCCGCGACCGGCCGGGCCGGCCAGCCGTAGGAAGGGGCGCGATGGGCGACTCGCTCGTGCTGCTCTCCACGTCGCACCGGGTCGCCGTCGGTCTGCTCTCCTGGCCCGCGTGGCAGGCGGTCCACGACGCCGAGCAGGTGCTGGCCAGCGACCAGGCGCACCCGTTGCGCGAACCGCTGGCGGCGGCCGGCGTGCAGCTGGCCACACTTGCCGACGACGACGACCCTTACGTCCTCGCCAGGCAGCTGCTCGACCGGGTGCGCGAGGCGACCGGGTCCGTGGTGTGGTGCCTGCGCGACGACGGCGAGCCCGACCTGGTGCGTGCCCTCGCCGAGGCGGTGACCGCCGACCCGGTGACCGCGCCGAGCGTCGGGATGCTGCCCGGCTCGTACGACGTGCCCGGTGCGCGGTTCCACGACCTGGTGACGGTCATCGACCGGCTGCGCTCGCCCGGTGGTTGTCCGTGGGACGGCGAGCAGACGCACGAGTCGCTGGTGCGGTACCTGCTCGAGGAGGCGTACGAGCTCGCCGAGGCCATCGAGACCGACGACCGCGCGGCCATGCGCGAGGAGCTCGGCGACGTGCTGATGCAGGTGGTGTTCCACGCCAGGATCGCGAGTGAGGACGACGAGGACCCGTGGGACATCGACGAGGTCGCGGGCGACATCGTGGCGAAGCTGGTCAGCCGGCACCCGCACGTCTTCGGCGACCTCGACGTGCGCGACGCCGCGCACGTCGAGGAGCGGTGGGACGCGCTCAAGGCAGCGGAGAAGGGGCGGGCGTCTGCGGTCGACGGCGTGCCGCTCGCCCAGCCCGCGCTGGCGTTGGCCAGCAAGCTGATCGGGCGTACCGAACGCGCCGGCGTGGACGTGCCCGTCGAGGTGCCGGACGCGCTTGTGCCGGCCGGTGCGGCGGTGGACGAGGAGTACGTCGGCGAGCTGTTGCTCGCCGTGGCGGCACTGGCCAGGCGGCACGGCGTGGACCCCGAGCAGGCGCTGCGGCGCAGTGTCCGTGGCTACCGGCAGCGGGTGCACGCGGCAGAGCAGGCGGATCGCGCCGAGTAGTCCGCCCGTTAGTCTGCACGCGTGACTGAGACGAACAGACCTGTACGCATCGCGTTCCAACTGCAGCCCCAGCACGCCGACTACGCCGACATCCGCCGCACCGTTGCCGCGGTGGAGGAGGCGGGGGCCGACATCCTGTTCACCTGGGACCATTTCTACCCGTTGCACGGCGAACCGGACGGCGAGCACTTCGAGTGCTGGTCGATGCTCGCCGCCTGGGCGGAGGCGACCGAGCGGGTGGAGCTGGGTGCCCTCGTGTCGTGCAACAGCTACCGCAACCCCGAGCTGCTCGCCGACATGGCGCGCACCATCGACCACATCTCGGACGGCCGGCTGATCTTCGGCATCGGCGCGGGCTGGTTCCAGCGCGACTACGACGAGTACGGCTACGAGTTCGGCACCGCCGGCAGCCGGCTCGCCGACCTGGCCGAGGCGCTGCCGCGGATCGAGCAGCGGTGGGCGAAGCTCAACCCGCGCCCGACGCGGGACATGCCGGTGATGATCGGCGGCGGCGGCGAGAAGAAGACGTTGCGGCTGGTCGCCGAGCACGCCGACATCTGGCACGGCTTCGGCGACCCGGAGACCGTCGCACACAAGCACGAGGTGCTCGACCGGCACTGCGCGGACATCGGCCGCGACCCCGCGGAGATCGAGCGTTCGACCAAGGGCGAGGGCGACCCGTCCGACATGGGGGAGAAGCTGTACGAGGCCGGTTCCCGGCTGTTCACCGTGCACGACGACGGCCCGGACTTCGACCTGGGCGAGCTGCGCGACTGGATCGCCTGGCGCGACGACAAGAACAAGTAGTACCCAGCCGGTCCCGCGCCGCCCCACCGTAGTCACTGTCGGTACAACGTGGTTCGCACGACGTGACGTACGCCGGGGCGGCGCCGTCTTACCTCGGTGTTGTCCGCGGTGTCGGCGAGCGTCCACCACCGCCGTTCGCGGGCTCGGTACGCTCGAGCCGATCCGGCAAGCACAGCAAAGGAGTACTGGTGGCCTCGATCGGCATGATGCACGCACGGGAGATCCTCGACTCCCGCGGCAACCCGACCGTCGAGGTCGAGGTCGAGCTCGACGACGGGACGGTCGGCCGGGCGGCGGTACCAAGCGGTGCCTCGACCGGCCAGTTCGAGGCCGTCGAGCTGCGCGACGGCGGTGACAGGTACGGCGGCAAGGGCGTCGAGCAGGCCGTGGCCGCGGTCGTCGACCAGATCCTGCCCGAGGTGATCGGCTTCGACGCCGACGACCAGCGGCTGATCGACCAGGCGATGATCGACCTGGACGGCACGCCGGACAAGTCCCAGCTCGGCGCGAACGCCATCCTCGGCTCGTCGCTGGCCGTCGCGCGCGCCGCGGCGGAGTCCGCGGGGCTCCCGCTCTTCCGGTACCTCGGCGGCCCGAACGCCCACGTGCTGCCGGTGCCGATGATGAACATCCTCAACGGCGGTGCGCACGCCGACTCCAACGTGGACGTCCAGGAGTTCATGATCGCGCCGATCGGCGCGGAGACGTTCGCCGAGGCGGTGCGCTGGGGTGCGGAGACGTACCACGCGCTGAAGTCGGTGCTGAAGGCGCGCGGCCTCGCGACCGGCCTCGGCGACGAGGGCGGCTTCGCGCCGAACCTGGACAACAACCGCGCGGCGCTCGACCTGATCGGCGAGGCCGTGGGCAAGGCCGGGCTGGAGCTGGGCAGCGACGTGGTGTTCGCGCTCGACGCGGCGGCCACCGAGTTCTACCGCGACGGCGCGTACCAGTTCGAGGGCCAGGCGCGTACCGCGGAGCAGATGACCGCGTACTACCAGGGGCTGATCGACGCGTACCCGATCCTCTCGCTTGAGGACCCGCTGTCCGAGGAGGACTGGGCCGGCTGGCAGGCGCTCACCGCGGCGATCGGCGGGCGTACGCAGATCGTCGGCGACGACCTGTTCGTCACCAACCCGGAGCGGCTCGGCAGGGGCATCGACGAGTCGGCGGCGAACGCGATCCTGGTGAAGGTCAACCAGATCGGCACGCTGACCGAGACGTTCGATGCGGTGTCGCTGGCCACGTCGCACCGGTTCGGCGCCATGATGAGCCACCGGTCGGGGGAGACCGAGGACACCACCATCGCCGACCTGGCCGTCGCCACGAACTGCGGCCAGATAAAGACCGGCGCGCCCGCGCGTAGCGAGCGGGTGGCGAAGTACAACCAGCTGCTGCGGATCGAGGAGCTGCTCGACGACGCGGCACGGTATGCGGGCCAGCTCACCTTCCACAGCTACCTCGAGGCCCGTGCCTGATGAGTGGCACCGGCAAGCGCCCTTCGCGTGGGCCCGGCGACGCGAGTCGGCGTACCCCGACTCGCGCGCGCAGGCAGAAGGACGCCGGCCGGTCGACCGCTCGCCCGGACTCGCGGCGCACCACCGCCACCAACCGCCGCACGGTACCCGACCAGGCCGAGCAGCAGCCGGAGCTGTCCGCACCCGCAGTGCGGCGGCGGTTCACCAGCCGCGCAGCGGTGCTGCTCGCGGTGATCTGTCTGATCGTCGTCGGGTTGGCGTACCCGCTGCGGGAGTACGTGGCGCAGCGCGCGCAGATCCAGGAGCTGGAGGCGAAGAAGCGCAACCAGCAGGAGGACATCGGCGAGCTGCGGGCCGAGCAGCGGCGGCTGCAGGACCCCGCCTACATCGAGCAGCAGGCGCGGAAGCGGCTGCACTACGCGAAGCCGGGAGAGCTGACGTACGTGGTCGTCGACGACCGCAAGCCCGGTGACGCGAAGAAGAAGACGAAGCTGGCCGGCCCGAGCTGGTCGCAGCGGCTGTGGGGCTCGGTGCGCGTCGCCGACCGGCCGAACGGATGAGCGAGCCAGCGAAGGAGCTCGGCGAGCGACCCGGAGGTAGGGGTCGCGATGCCTCGACGTCCACTGCCGACGCTGCGGCGGCGCCTGCCGGAGGGGCGGGAGGAGGCGATCGCGGATGAGCGAGCCAGCGAAGGAGCTCGGCGAGCGACCCGGAGGTAGGGGTCGCGATGCCTCGACGTCCACTGCCGACGCTGCGGCGGCGCCTGCCGGAGGGGCGGGAGGAGGCGATCGCGGATGAGCTCCGCCACCGACGGTGGCGTCAGCGCCGCCGACCTGCAGGCCGTCGAGCGGCAGCTCGGCCGCCCGCCGCGCGGGGTGCGGGCGATCGCGCACCGCTGCCCGTGCGGCCTGCCGGACGTGGTGGAGACCAGCCCCCGGCTGCCGGACGGCACACCGTTCCCGACGCTGTACTACCTGACCTGCCCGCGGGCGGCTGCGCAGATCGGCCGGCTGGAGGCGGCCGGGGTCATGCGCGAGATGACCGAACGGCTGGCGGCCGACGCAGACCTGGCCGCGAGCTACCAGGCCGCCCACGACGACTACCTGGCCAGGCGCGACGCGATCGACGTGCTGCCGAACCGGGACACCGCGGGCGGCATGCCGGCCAGGGTGAAGTGCCTGCACGCGCTCGCCGCGCACGCGCTCGCCGTCGGGTCTGGCGTCAACCCGTTCGGCGACGAAGCCGTCGCGCGTGCGGGAGACTGGTGGCAACGGGGTCGCTGCGTCGGCGAGGGGGACGCGCCATGACCGGTAGCCGTCGGGTCGCCGCTCTCGACTGCGGTACCAACTCGCTGCGCCTGCTGGTCGCCGACGTCGACCCGGCCGCCGGCACGCTCGTCGAGCTGGACCGGCGCACGGAGATCGTGCGCCTCGGCCAGGACGTCGACCGCACCCGCAGGCTCGCGCCGGAGGCGCTCGAGCGCACGCTGGCCACCTGCCGTTCGTACGCCGCTGTGATCGACGAGCTCGGCGCCACCGCGGTGCGGCTGGTGGCGACCAGCGCGACGAGGGACGCCACCAACCGCGACGAGTTCGCTGCGGGCGTGCGTGCGGCGCTCGGCGTGGACCCCGAGGTCGTGACCGGCGACGAGGAGGCCGCGCTCGCGTACGCCGGTGCGACCAGGGAGCTGGCCGCGCGGCCGGACATCGCGCAGCCGGACATCGCGCAGCCGTACCTGGTGGTCGACCTCGGCGGCGGCTCCACCGAGCTGGTGCGGGCCACCGACGGCGGCGTGACGGGTGTCTCCGTGGACGTCGGGAGCGTACGGCTCACCGAACGGCACTTCGCCGCCGACCCGCCCACCGAGGAGCAGGTGCTCGCGGCGACCAGGGACGTGGACGCCGCGCTGGCGCTCGCTGGGGAGACGGTGCCGCTGGACGGCGTCGGCACCCTGGTCGGGCTGGCCGGCTCGATCACCACGATCGGTGCCGTCGCGTTGGAGCTGACCGAGTACGACCGCGACCGCGTGCACCACTGCCGGCTCAGCGCCGACCGGGTACACGAGATCGCCGCCAACCTGCTGCGCATGTCGCACGACCAGCGCGCCGCGATGCGGGTCATCCACCCCGGCCGGGTGGACGTGATCGCAGCGGGCGCGCTCGTGCTCGACCGCACCGTGCGCCGCACCGCGGTGACCGAGGTGTTGGTCAGCGAGCACGACATCCTCGACGGCATCGCCTGGTCCATCGCCTAGGCGCGGCGCTCGCGCAGCGCCCCGTCCGGCCTACGCGACGCCCATGGCCGCTAGCGGCGTTGTGCTCCAGTCGCCGTTATCGGCCGCCCTGGCCGTCGATCGCCTGGGCGCGGCGCTCGCGCAGCGCCCGCAGGTGTACGCAGGCCCAGGTGCGGAACGGTCGCCAGTCCTCGGCGAGCTCGGTGAGGCTGGCGTGCGGGCCGTAGCGCTCGGCGACCTCCGCCTCCATCCGGCGCTCGTGCGTGGGCAGCGCGTCCGGCGCGTTCGCGCCGCGTACGACGACGAGCTCGGCGGCGAACGGGCCGAGTCCCTTCACCTCCTGCACGGTGCGTACGGCCAGCTCGGGGTCGACGGCGCGGAGCGCGTCGCAGGCGAGTACGCCGTCGAGCGCCGCGTCGGCGACGGCCCGGAGGTACTCGCCCTTGCGGCCGGGCAGGTCGAGGTCGAGGCCGCGCAGGACGGCCGGTGCGGGGAACGCGCCGTCCGCGCCGTGCCGCGCGACCAGGTCGGCACGGAGCTTCGCCGCCTGCCCGATGCGCAGTCGCTGCGACAGGACCGCCCACGCGGCCGCCTCGTACGGGGAGTGGAAACCGCACGGCCGCAGGCCGGGCAGCGCGTCCTGCGCCCGCCCGATCACCGGGTCGCGCCTTCCGACCGCCGGCCAGCCCCGCGCGTCGACGTCCAGGGCGAGGAAGCGGCCGGCCTGCGCCGCTGCCGCGTCCAGGTCGCCGGCACCGATCACCGTCACGGTGGCGGTCGCGCCGTCCTGCCGCAACTCGACCTCAGCACGGGACCGGTCGCCTTCGGCGAGGAAGACCGTGCGCAGCACGTCGCGGTCGGCATGGACGGGGAGCGCGGCGGGGGCGAAACCCTCCCAGCAGCTCCTGCTCGCGGTGAGCGACCACGGGCCGAGCACCTCGACGGTCACCTGGTGGCGGGGCATGGTCGAACGCTACGCGTGGGCAGCGACAGGGAACCGGCTGAGGCCCCTGATGGTGAACGTGTTCCTGCGGTACGGCCTGGCGTGCGGCACCAGCTCGGGCAGCCGCTGCGCGATCGCCTGGAACGCGACCGCGCCCTCCAACCGGGCCAGCGGCGCGCCGAGACAGTAGTGCCTGCCGCCGGAGAAGGCCAGGTGCTCCACCTCTGCCTGCCTGCTGACGTCGAACCGGTCCGGCTCCGCGTAGGCGTCGGGGTCGCGCCCGGTGCCGCCGATCAGCGCCACCACCGTGCTGCCGGCGGCGAGCTGCTGCCCGGCCAGCTCGACGTCCTCGCCGGCGGTGCGCAGCGTCACCTGCACCGGCGGGTCGTAGCGCAGCACCTCCTCCACGACGGCGCTCGCGCGCTGCGGGTCGGCGCGCAGCAGCTCCCACTGGTCCGGGTGGCGCAGCAGCGCGAGCATGCCGTTGCCGATCAGGTTGACGGTGGTCTCGAAGCCGGCGATCAGCAGCAGCCGGCAGATGCCGAGCAGCTCGCGCGGCGTCAGCGCGTCGTCGTCGAGTGCCGCGGCGAGGGTGCTGATGACGTCGTCGCCCGGCTCCTTCCTGCGCAGCCGCACCAGGTCGGCGAAGAGCTCGTTCAGGTCGTGGGTGGTGCGGGCGAGCTGGCGCGCCTGCAACGGGGTACGCACGCCGTCGAGCGCCTTGCCCACGACGCGGCCGTATGCGGCGAAGCGGTCCGCGTCCGCGTCCGGGACGCCGAGCAGGTCGGTGATCACGGCGATCGGCAGCGGGCCGGCGACGTCGCGCATCAGGTCGAACTCGCCGCTGCGCGTCGCCCGGTCGAGCAGCCGGTGGGTCACCGCCTCGATCCGCGGCTGGTGGCTGCTGATCATCTTCGGGCTGAACGCCGGCATCGCCAGCTTCCGCAGCCGGCCGTGGTCGGGCGGGTCGAGCTGGAGCAGCGAGAGCTCCCACTCGGTGCCTGGCTCGTGCCCGAGCGGGCCCGGTGGCGGCGGCTCGTACGGCTCCAGCCGGACGCCGAACCTGCGGTCGCGCAGCACCTGGTGGCAGACCTCGTGCGACGCGGTGACCCACATGCCCACCCGGCTGCGTACCAGCGGACCGGTCGCGCGGATCCGCGCGTAGGTGGGGTACGGGTTCAGTCCGCCGCCGCGCATCCGCAGCTGGCACAGCGGGTCGCCGTACAGCTTGCCGAGCACCCAGATGCCGACGTGCTCCTTCGTCAGCTCGCGGGTGAGCCGCACCGTCTCGCGCAGCGTCATGGTGAACCCCCGGTCGTGTCCATCCGCCGCACGGTAACGTCCGGCTGCGCAGCCGGCAGGGACGTGGCATCGTGTCCTCGTGCAGGAGGCGACCGGGCAGCAGTGGCCGGGGGAGCCGGCCACGGCACGTACGCCGGTGGCCGAGGGTCCCGCGGCAGTCCGTACGCTCGCCGGCGCCGCCGCGGACGTCGCCGAGGTGGACGCCGGGGTCAGCGTCTGCCGGGCCTGCCCACGGTTGGTCGACTGGCGGGAGCAGGTCGCCCGCGAGCGGCGCAAGGCGTTCGCCGAGCAGGTCTACTGGGGCCGCCCGGTGCCCGGGTTCGGCGTCGCCGACCCGGCGCTGCTCGTGGTCGGCCTCGCGCCCGCGGCGCACGGCGCGAACCGTACCGGCCGGATGTTCACCGGGGACCGCAGCGGCGACTGGCTCTACCGCGCCATGTACCGGGCGGGCTTCGCGAACCAGCCGGAGTGCCGCGACCCGTCCGACGGGCTGCGGCTGCTCGGCGCCCGCGTGACGGCGGCCGTACGGTGTGCGCCGCCGGCGAACAAGCCCACGCCGGCCGAGCGCGACGCCTGCGAGCCGTGGCTGCTGCGCGAGCTGGAGCTGGCGGCGCCGACCGTACGGGTGGTGGTCGCGCTCGGTGCGTTCGCCTGGCAGGCCGCCTGGCACGCGATGCGGCTGGCCGAGTACGTGCTGCCCACCAGGCGCCCGGCGTTCGGGCACGGCGTCGAGGTGCCGGCGGGACGGCGGCTGCTGCTCGGCTCGTTCCACCCGAGTCAGCAGAACACGTTCACCGGCAAGCTCACCCAGCCGATGTTCGACGCGGTGTTCACCCGCGCCGCCGAGTTCATCCAGGACCGGTGATGAGAGCGACGGCACACGTCCGCGCCGTGCTGGTCGCGCTCGTGGTCGCCGCGCTCGTCGGGGTCGTGGCGTACGCCGCGTCGAGCGGTGCGCCTGTGACGTCGTCGCCGCTGCCCACCGTCGACGTCGCCGAGTCGCGGGCACCGAGCGGGGTCGAGCCGCCGCAGCGGCCGCCGATCCGCCCGTTCGAGGGCGGGCTGTTCACCGCGGCACTCGTGGGCATCGCAGCCGTCGCGGCCGCGCCGATCGTGTACGTGCTCGTACGGCTGGTGCTGTTGCTGACGCGGGTGTGCCGGCGCACCGACCTGATCGGCGACTCGCTCGCCGGTGAGGCGATCGAGCTGCGCGGCGGTGAGGTGCTGCCGCCCGCGGAGCAGGCGGAGCGGCTGCTCGCCGGCGCGGACGCCGGACTGGCCGAGCTCGACGCCCCGGACGCCAGGGGCGCGCTGATCGAGTGCTGGGCGCGGCTGGAGCAGGCCGCGGCCGGGCTCGGCATGCCGCGCCGGCCGGAGGAGACGGCGACCGACCTCGCCGTGCGGATCCTTGCCGAGCGGCGGGCACCCGAGCCCGCCGTACGCCGGCTGCTCGCGCTGTACCACGAGGCGCGGTACTCCACGCACCCCGTGGATGCGGCCGAGCGCACGGCCGCCAGGTGGTGCTCGCCGACGTCCGCGCTGCGCTCGACGGGGCGCGCACATGATTGCCAGGGAGCTCACGAAGATCGTCGGCGCCACCGTCGCGGCGACGGTGTTCGTCGCGTTCCTGGCCGCGGCGGCGGTACGCGAGGTGTGGCTGCCAGGCGTCCTCCTGCTGTGCCTGCTCGCAGCGTCGGCCTGGCGGGTGACCGCCGCGATCCGGTGCCGGTGGAGCCCGTGGTCGGCCAGTTGGCCGAGTGGCCGCACAATCGGGCGTTCGCCAGGGTCGACCACATCAGCGAGCTGCTCGACTTCGCCCGTACGGGCACCAGGCACTTCGAGTTCGGAGTACGGCCGATCCTCGTCGACCTCGTCGACGACCGACTGCGCAGGCACCACGGCGTCGACAGGCGCCGGCAACCGGAGCAGGCGCACGCGATCATGGGGGAGGACCTGTGGTCTCTCGTCACGACCGAGCAACCGGAGAGCCCGAGCGCGACGCAGCTGCGGGGCTGGGTGACGGCGATCGAGCGGCTGTGATCACGCCGCGCGTGGCCGGCGAGTACGCCGACCGCGTCGTCACCGCCGTCGAGCAGGCGGTGGTGGGCAAGCGCGCCGCCCTCGAGGCCGTCTTCGCCGGCATCCTCGCCGGTGGGCACGTACTGCTCGAAGACCTGCCTGGCCTCGGCAAGACGCTGATCGCGCGGTCGTTCGCGCAGGTGCTCGGGCTGGAGTTCACCCGCGTGCAGTTCACCCCCGACCTGCTGCCCGCGGACATCACCGGGTCGTACGTCTACGACCAGGGCGCGGGCACGTTCGAGTTCCGTCCTGGGCCGGTGTTCACCAACCTGCTGCTCGCCGACGAGGTGAACCGCACGCCGCCGAAGACGCAGGCGGCACTGCTCGAGGCCATGCAGGTGAGCGTGGAGGGCCGCACGTACCCGCTGGACCCGCCGTTCCACGTGCTCGCCACGTCCAACCCGATCGAGTACGAGGGCACCTACCCGCTGCCGGAGGCGCAGCTCGACCGGTTCCTGCTGCGGGTGTCGCTCGGCTATCCCAGCGACGACGACGAGTGGGAGGTGCTGCGCCGGCGGATCGCGCGGCAGCAGGAGGCGCAGCTGCTCGACCCGGTGGTGGACAAGGCGACGCTGTCTGCCATGCAGCACGCGGTGGAGCAGGTGGCCGTCGAGGACACCGTCGGGCGGTACGTGGTCGCGCTTGTCGCCGCCACCCGCGCGCACAGCCAGGTGCTGGTCGGCGCGTCGCCGCGCGGCGCTCTCGCCGTGCTGGCCGGCGCGCGGGCGATGGCCGTGCTGCGCGGACGCGACTACCTGCTGCCCGAGGACGTCCAGCAGGTCGCGCCGGCAGCGCTCGCGCACCGGGTCACGGTGAAGCCGGAGATGTGGCTGCGCCGGGTGACCGCCGCGGGCATCGTCACCGAAGTGCTCGAGCAGGTGCCGGCGCCGAGGACGGCCGCGGCGCCGACCTACACGGCCGACTGGGAGGACACCCGGTGAGGGCAGCCGGCGCTGCCCCTGCGTGGGCGTTCCGGCGGGCCGTTGCCGTGGCGATGCTGTGCGTGCTTGCCGGGTTCGCGCTCGGCCGCGCCGACGTGGTCGTGCTCGGCGTGCCGTTCGCGCTGTACGCGGCCGTCGCGTGGGCCCGCGCCGCTGCGCCGCGGCTGCGGGCGTCGCTGCTGCTCGACCGCGACCGGGTGCTCGAAGGCGAGACGGTGGTCGGCACCGTGCGGCTGCACAGCGACGTCGACCTGGACGCCGTCACCGTCTCGCTCGCGCTGCCGCACCAGCTGCGGGCGGTCGACCCGCTGACCCGTACGGTCGCCGTGCGGGCAGATGTGCCGTGCGACGTCGACGTACGCCTGCAGGCGTTGCGGTGGGGCCGCCACCAGCTTGGGCCGGCGCGGGTGTCACCGCACGGTCCGCACCTCGGCAGCACCGCTGCGGCCGTCGACCTGCCGGGCGCCAGAATCACCGTAATCGGCACGCAGGAGCGGTTCCACGTCGCCGACCTCACGCCGTACGCGCTCGCGGCCGCGGGCGGCCACCGGTCCCGCAGGCACGGCGACGGGCTGGAGTTCGCCGCCGTGCGGCCGTTCGCGTTCGGCGACCGGGTACGGCAGGTGAACTGGCGCGTCACCGCCAGGCTCGGCGATCTGCACGTCAACGACACGCTCACCGACCGGATGTCCGAGGTCGTCGTGTTGCTCGACGCGGCGTTCGGCGCCGGACGCTCCGGCGGCGTGCACGGTGCGGCGAGCAGCCTGGACGTCACCGTACGAGCCGCCGGTGCCATCGCCACGCACTACCTGCGTGCCGGCGACACCGTCTCGCTGGTGGAGTTCGGCGGGCACATCCGCGACCTCTCCGGGCTGCACGGCCGCGGTGCGGTGACCCGGGCGCTCGACTGGCTGGTCGACACCACGCCCGGCACCCTCGGCTGGGACGTCCAGGGCCAGGCGCATCGGTCCACAGCTGCTGCCCGCCCGTGCGCTCGCCGTGGTGCTGAGCCCGTTGCTCGAGGAGCGCTGCATCGAGCTGCTGGCCACGCTGCGGCAACGCGGCCAGGCCACCGTCGTGGTCGGCACCAGGCCGGCGGACGCACTACCGCCGCCGCAGCGGTTGCACGACGAGATGGCGCAGCGGATCTGGCAGCTGGAGCGGGAGCGCACCGTCGCCCTGCTCGGCGAGGTCGGAGTGCCGGTCGTCGGCTGGGTGGGCGCAGGCAGCACCGACGCGGTGCTCCGCGACGTGGTGGCCATGTCGCGCGCACCGAAGGCAGTGGCCCGATGACCCCGCGGTCGAGGTTCGCCGGGCCGGTGCTTCGTCGTACCGGCACCGGGGTTGCGCTCGTGGTGCGGTTGGCGCACCTGGTGCTCGCGGTCGCGACGAGTGCGTTCGTGGTGGCGGCGGTGCCGAGCAACCTGCCGCTGTCCGGGTTCGTCGTCGTGGTCGCGGTGGTGGCCGTGCTCGGCACGCTCGACTCGAGCGGCGTGTGGTCGACGGGGACGCTGGTGCTGCTGGTCGTCGAGTACCTGGTGGCCGTCGCGAGCGCCCGGTCGGCGGCCGCGGGCATGGGGGTGCTCGCGGCTGTGGTGACCGCGGTCTACCTGGTGCACGCGACCGGCGCGCTCGCGGCCGTGCTGCCGCCGGGTTCGAAGGTGGCGCGTGGCGTGCTCGTCCGCTGGGCGCTGAGCACCGCGACGGTGGTCGTCGCCGGCCTGGCGTTCATGCTGGCGTTCGCCGTGCTGCCGTCCGTGCGGCCTGGCGTCGGCTGGCTGGTGGTCGGCGCGCTCGCCGTCGCGGCGCTGCTCCTGCTGCCCGCCCTGGCCTTCCGCCGCCGCGGTCAGGCAACTCGGGGTAGCGTCGAACCATGAGCGCATCGCGACCACACATCCTCGTCATCGGTGGCGGCTACGTCGGCATGTACACCGCCTACGGCCTGCAGCGCAGGCTGCGGCCGGGGCAGGCGCACGTGACGCTGGTCAGCCCGGAGTCGTACATGACGTACCAGCCGTTCCTGCCCGAAGCCGCGGCCGGCAGCCTGGAGCCGCGGCACGTCGTGGCGCCGCTGCGGAAGGTGCTGCCGAAGGTGCGGGTCATCAACGCGGAGCTGACCGGCCTCGACCACGCCAGCCGCACCGCCACCATCAGGGCCATCTCCGGCGAGGAGCGGCAGCTCGGGTACGACGTCGTGGTGCTGGCGCTCGGCTCGGTGGCACGCACCCTGCCGGTGCCCGGCCTGGCCGAAGAGGGGATCGGCTTCCGCAACGTCGGCGAGGCCATCTACCTGCGCAACCAGGTGCTCAGCCGGCTCGACCTCGCCGTCTCGACCGACGACGAGAAGCGCCGGCGGCGGGCGTTGAGCTTCGTCTTCGTCGGCGGCGGTTACGCGGGCGTGGAGGCGCTCGCCGAGCTGGAGGACATGGCCAGGGACGCCTGCGATTACTACAAGGGTCTGGACCCGGCAGAGATGCGTTGGGTGCTCGTCGAGGCGGCCGACCGGATCATGCCCGAGGTCGACCTCGACATGGCGAACTACACCGTCGACCGGCTGGAGAACCGCGGCATCGAGGTGCGGCTCAACACGAAGCTGGACTCGTGTGTCGACGGGCAGGTGCGGCTGACCGACGGCACCGAGTTCGAGTCGGACACCGTCGTCTGGACCGCGGGCGTCAAACCGCACCCGGTGCTGGCCGCGACTGACCTGCCGCTCGACGCGAAGGGCCGGGTCGCCTGCGACGCGAAGCTGCGCGTCGACGGCGTGCCGGACGCGTGGGCCGCCGGCGACTGCGCGGCCGTCCCCGACGTCACCAACCCGGGTGAGATCTGCGCGCCGAGCGCACAGCACGCGGTGCGGCAGGCGAAGCTGCTGGCGAAGAACGTGCTCGCGACGATCCGCGGCGGTGAGGCGAACGAGTACCGGCACGCCCACGTCGGCTCGGTCGCCAGCCTCGGGCTGCACAAGGGGGTCGCGCAGGTCTACGGGGTCAAGCTGACCGGCCTGCCTGCCTGGTTCATGCACCGCACGTACCACGTGTCCCGGATGCCCACCTGGAACCGCAAGGTGCGGGTCGTGGGGGACTGGACGTTCGCGCTGTTCTTCCGGCGGGAGAACGTCTCGCTCGGTCAGCTGCACCGGCCGCGGCAGGAGTTCGAGCTCGCCACCCGCACCGGTGCACTCCCGGAGCGGCAGGCCCGCAGCTGATCTCCGTATGCTCGGTGCCATGACGAACTCCCCGGTGCTGCTTTCCGTCAACGTGGGCCGTGCCCGGCCGACCGAGCATTCCGACGTCGACGTGACCGGCATCGACAAGCGTCCGGTCGACGGGCAGGTCGAGGTGCGGGCGCCGGGGCCCGAGCAGGGCACCAGCGGCGTGGTGGGCGACCACGTCTGCGACTACCGCCACCACGGCGGCGACGACCAGGCGGTGTACGCGTACGCGCGCGAGGACCTGGACCGGTGGCAGGAGGAGCTCGGCCGGCCGCTGACGAACGGGGTGTTCGGCGAGAACCTGACCACCACAGGCCTGGACGTCACCGCGGCGGTGATCGGCGAGCGGTGGCGGATCGGTGATGCGCTGCTCGAGGTGTGCTCGGTACGCATTCCCTGCCGCACGTTCGCCGGCTGGCTGGCCGAGCGCGGTTGGGTTCGTCGGTTCACCGAGCGCGCGGTGCCTGGCGCGTACCTCCGGGTGCTCGAGCCTGGCGCGGTAGGCGCGGGGATGCCGGTGGACGTCGTCTCGCGCCCCGACCACGGCCTGACCGTCGGGCGGACATTCCTGGCGCTCACCACCGAGCCCGAGCTGCTGCCCGAGCTGCTCCTGGCGGACGCGCTCGTGGACGAGGCGAAGGAGAAGGCCCGCCGGCGAACGGGTGCCGCAACTCACCACGGCGGCCGGTAAACCCCGCGGCTGGCCACGTAGTCTTTCCGGACGTGGACAACGACCTCGTACCCGCTGGACGGGCTCGCATCTTCGCCCGTCGGGCCAAGGGTGCGCTGCAGATCTTGCGCGGCGGCGCACCGCCGACCATCGTCGCCTCGCGCTACCGCGACACCGAGGTCGACGACCTCGTCGCGCACGACGTTCTCGACCTCACCATGCGCATCGGCGAGGCCCTGCTTTCGTCCGGTTCGCCGACGGCCGGGGTCACCGCCACCATGTTGCGGGTCGCCGCGGCGTACGGGCTCACCTCGTGCCAGGTCGACATCACGTTCACGTCCATCACCGTCTCGGTCATGCGCGACGACGGCGAGCCGGTCACCGGGATGCGCATCGTCAAGGTCCGGTCGGCGGACTACACGCGTCTGGAAGCGTTGTACCGTCTCGTCGACGAAATCGTGGAAGGGCTGTCGCTCGACCAGTCGCTCGCCCGGCTGGACGAGATCGTGCACGCCGCACCCGTACCGCAGGTGGCTGGTCACCGTCGGGCTCAGCGGCCTGGCCGCGGGTGTGGCGCTGCTGCTCGGCGGCGGCCCGTTGGTGGCGCTCGTCGCGGCAGTGGCCACGGCGGGCATCGACCGGCTGCTGCGGATACTGAACCGCTGGGACCTGCCGTCGTTCTTCCAGAACGCCGCCGGCGCCGCGTTCGTCACGGGGGTGGCGTTCCTCGCCGCGCTGCTGCCGTACTGGCTGCCGCTCGGTCACGAGGCGCTGCGCCCGTCGTACGTGGTGGCCACCGGCATCACCGTGCTGCTCGCCGGGCTTGGCCTGGTCGGCGCGGTGCAGGACGCGATCGAGGGGCACTACCTCACCGCGGCGGCTCGCAACTTCGAGGTGCTGCTGCAGACGTTGGCCATCGTCATCGGCGTCGGTCTGATGCTCGAGCTGATCTCCCGCTTCGGCACGCTGCTGCCGATCCAGGAGGTCACCGCGCAGGTGCCGTCGTACGCGCTCGTCCCCGTCGGTGGGTTCGTCGCCGCCATGTGGGCGCTGGCGTCGTACTCGCGCTGGCGGGCCTCGCTGGTCGCGGCGATCGGTGGCGCGGCCGCCTGGGCGATCTTCGTGTTCACCAGGGACCTGGGCTTCGGTGCCTCGGTGGCCAGCGGGCTGGCGTCGCTGCTCGTGGGTGCGGTGGCCGACGTCTCCGCGTCCAGGCTGAAGGTGCCGCGGCTGATCATCGCGACGTCCGGCGTGGTTCCGCTGCTGCCTGGTCTGTCGATCTACCAGGGGATGTACATCCTGGTCAACGACTCGCCGGTGGAGGGGATCACCACCCTGTTCGGTGCGGCGACGACGGGGCTTGCGCTCGCCGCGGGGGTCGCGCTCGGCGGCATCATCGCCCGGCCGCTGCGGCACGAGGTGGACCGCTGGGACCGCCGGGTGCGTTACCGGGCCAGGAGCCGGCGCGACTGAGGTCACCTGGCCCTCGGCTACAGGTTAGGCTAACCTAACTCGCATGCCGTGGATCAAGACCGAGCTCCGCCGCAGGGCGCAGGCCAGGCTCGCCGCCCCTGCGCCGTTCCGCCGCGTCGAGGTGCGCAGGAACCGTGCGCTCGGGCCGCGCTTCCGGCGGGTCACCATCGGCGGCGCCGAGCTCGCCGGGTTTCCCGGCGGCGAGCTGCCCGCCGACGCGGTGAAGCTGTTCCTGCCGCTGCCCGGCCAGAGCACCGTCACGCTGCCGACAAGGACCCCGGACGGCCGGCTGCAGTACCCCACCGGCGACCGGCGGCCGGACGCCCGCGCGTACACCGTGCGCCGCTTCGACCCGCACGCCCTGGAGCTGGACGTGGACGTGGTGATGCACGGCGCAAGCACGAGCACCCGGTGGGCGAGCGCGGCGCAGCCGGGCGACGAGCTCGCGCTGACCGGTCCGCGGCACGACTTCTACGCGTCGCCAGAGGTCGACCACCACCTGGTCGTCGGCGACGAGACCGCGCTGCCGGCGATCGCCACGATCCTCGAGCACCTGCCCGCGCAGACCCAGGTGACGGCCGTCGTAGAGGTCGACCAGGCGGCCGAGGAGCTGCCGCTGCGGACGGCGCCGGGCACCCGCGTGTACTGGGTGCACCGCGGCGGCAAGGCACCAGGCAGCACCGACCTGCTGCTGCGGACCGTACGTGACCTCGACTGGCCGGCGGGCGAGGTGCAGGCCTGGGTCGGCGCCGAGACCGGCGTCGCCCGTGCGGTCCGCAGCCTGCTGCGCGAGCGCGGCGTGCGGCCGGAGTGTCAGCAGGTCTCTGGATACTGGCGCCGCGGTCTGTCGAGCGCCGAGCTCGACGAGCTCGCCCTGCGCCGCTACCGGCGCGCCCAGGCCACCGGCGAGGAGATCGACGACCTGGCCCCAGAGGACGACGCCGCATAACCGCCCGGCCGGCACCCGCGGGCTCGATAGGCTTGCCCTGACGCCCCCGTAGCCCAACCGGCAGAGGCAGAGCCCTTAAAAGGTTCCAAGGTGTGGGTTCGACTCCCACCGGGGGCAC
>WHTA01000082.1 GCA_009379825.1 Streptosporangiales bacterium | reverse complement strand
GACTACCTTGAGCATGGGCGTACCTTCCCGAACCAGCGCGCCAACGCTGGCCCTGATCAGAACTGCATGGGCTTCAGATCATCCTTCGAGAAGGTACGCCCCTCCCGAAGCACATCCACAGGTTCTGATCATTGCTCCGCCCCTGGCCGGCTGCGCATCGGCTTCACCGACCGGTCGCCGCACGGCTCACCGGTGCACGACGACTGCCGCGCGGCGGTACGCGACGCGGCCGTGCTGTTCGAGGAGCTTGGGCACGAGGTCGAGGAGGCGTCGCCGCCGCACGACGCGCACGCGGTGGTGGAGACGGTCTCCACGCTGCTCGCCGTACATCTGGCGCACGGCATCGACGAGCTCAGCGCCGCCACGGGGATCGCGGCGACCGCGGACACCGTCGAGCACTGCAACCTCGCGCTCGCCGAGCGGGCGCGGCAGCTGTCGGCACCCGACTTCCTCGGCACGCTCGAGACGGTCACCGCCGTGGCCAGGCGCGCGGCGTCGTTCTGGACGACGTACGACGTCTGGCTCACCCCGACGCTCGGGCTGCCCCCGGTGGAGCACGGCTACATCACACCGCTGCTCGACGACGTCGACACCTACCTGGAGCGGTGGTTCACCTTCGCCCCGTTCACCCCGCTGGCGAACGTCACCGGCAACCCGGCGATGAACCTCCCCACGTACTGGTCCACCGACGGCCTACCGGTCGGCGTCAACCTCACCGGCCGCTTCGGCGCCGAGACCACCCTGTTCCGCCTCGCCGCCCAGATCGAGGCCGCCAGGCCGTGGTCGGCACACCGACCCCCGGTGAGCGCCTGGCACCACGTCGCGGCCTAGTCGTACGGCTCAGTCCCAGGGTTGCGGGCGCGGCGGGAGCACCTCCAGCACCACCAGCCGGCAGGTGATGCCCTCCCGCTCGTGGTACGGCCGCTCGGCCGACTCGCGCAGCTCTACCGTGGCCCGCTCGACCAGCCGGTTCAGGTGCTCACGGTAGCCACCCGACTCCCACACCCGGCCCATCACCGTGGCGACGACCACGCCGCCCGGCCGGACCACCCGCACCAGCTCGTCGAACGCGTCCGGCCCGACGTGCCCGTCGGTGAACGTGCCTACGCACATCGCCGCGTCGTAGCTGTCGTCGGCGAACTCCAGCGGCTTGGTGAGATCGGCCTTGGCCAGTGTCCGGTAGACGCCGAGCGTCCCGGCCTGCGCCAGCATGCCCGCGGAGAGGTCCACCCCGTCGATCGTCGCCGCACACAGTTGAGCGAGCTCGAGGCCGGCCAGCCCGGTACCGCAGCCCGCGTCGAGCACCGTCTCGGCGTCCGGCGCGACCTCCACCAGCTTCGCCGCGGCAAGCCTCGGCCCCACGTACCCCATCCGTTCGACGGTGTCCGTGTCGTACGTACCTGCCCATTCGTCGTAGACCGTCTCGGCCTCGGCGGTCCCTTGCAGGTTGTAGACGCGCTCCAACAGCTGCTTGGGCGTCTGGGTCACGGTCGATCACTCCCGAGGGTTGGTGACAGTACCTACCAACCGTTTCACATTATGGGAGTCGACGACACTCGGCCGCGACGCAACGTGTCAGCCCGTGATCGACCGTCCGGCGTACTCCGGCGGCGGCGCCGTGAGCTGCTGGATCCGCGCCACGACCGCCGCGGGGAACACGACCGTGCTCTCCGTACGCGCGTCGACGTGCAGCGCGAGGATCTCCTCGGTCGCCACGAGCGCGTCGCCGACCGCCATCTCGTGGCAGATGCGCAGCTTCTTCGCGCCGCTGCCGACGATGGTGCTCGTCACCTGCAGCTCCGCGTCCCCGTCGACCTCGCGCAGGTACCTGATGTGCGCCTCGACGGTGTACAGCGAGCAGCCGGTGCGCTCGCGGTACGCCTCGTCCAGGCCGATCTGCGCCATCACCTCGTCGGTGGCCCAGCCGAAGACGAGGACGTAGTACGCCTCGCTGAGGTGGCCGTTGTAGTCGATCCACTCCGGCCGCACCCGCGTGGTGAGGTTCACGGCCGGTCGCTCCTGACCGTGCCCACCGCCTTCATCACCGCGAGCAACGCCTCGTCGCGTTGCGCGACGAGCTCGGCGACCGACCGGCCGTCGGCGACCTCGTCGCAGCCCTGCACCATCCGGTCGCGCAGCTCGTCGGTCAGCTCGGGCGCCTCGAGCCTGGTCCACGGCGACTTCAGGGACGGGCCGAAGTGGTCCAGCATGTGCGCCATGCCACCCTCGCCGCCGGCGAGGTGGAACGTCAGGCAGGGGCCGAACAACGGCCAGCGCAGGCCGGGTCCCTCGGTGATCGACGCGTCGATCTGCTCGACGGTCGCCTCGCCGTTGGCGACCATGTGCAGCGCCTCCCGCCAGATGGCCTCCTGCAGCCGGTTGGCGATGAACCCCGGCACCTCGCGATCCATGGTGATCACGGACTTGCCGGTAAAGCGGTAGAAGTCCGCGGCCGCGTCGACTGCCCACTGCTCGCTGCGCTCGCCGCCGACCACCTCGACCAACGGGATCAGGTACGGCGGGTTGAACGGGTGCCCGACGACCAGTCGTTCGGGAGTGGCGGCACGGTCCTGCATCTCCGTCATGCTGTACCCGGAGGTCGACGACGCGACGACCACGTCCGGCGGCGTCGCCGCGTCGATGTCGGCAAGCAGCGCACGCTTGACCTCGAGGTCCTCGGGCGCGCTCTCCTGCACGAACTGCGCGTCCGCGCACGCATCCGGCAACGTCGCCGCGACGGTGAGGTTGTCGGGTGACGCGCCGTCCGCCAGGCCGAGATCGGTCAGCGCAGGCCAGGCCGCGTCCACGATGCGACGCAACCGCGCCTCGCCGTCGGGCGCCGGATCCCACGCGATGACCTGGTAGCCACGCGCCAGGAAGTGCGCCACCCAGCCACCGCCGATCACTCCGGCCCCGATGCACGCCACCTGGCGGACATCGGCCGCCGCGACCCGGCCCGACCCGTCCATGCTGCCCTCCGTCGTCCTGGGCTTTCGCCACTGTGGCTGCCCAGTCAAGCAGGCCGCACGCCGGCGGCGAAATCAGTGGCAGAGCACGCCTTCGCACGCCGCACGCAGCTCCGCCGCCGGGTCGCCGGACGCGTCCACCCGGCGCCACGCGACGAACCCGTCCGGCCGTACGAGCAACGCGCCGTCCGGGCCGATGCCGTGCGCGGCGGCGGCCGTCGCCGGCTGCAGCTCGGCACCGAACCGGTGGCCGGCGACCGGCAGCGCCTGCTCGGCTGCCGCCGCCAGCCACGCCGCACCGTCGGCGCCGGCGAGCAGCACGAAGCCGCGGCCGTACAGGTCCGGTGAGGGGCCGGTCTGGTCAAGTCCGGTGAGAGGGTGGAGATTTCCGCGCCGTCACGGCGGACGGCGACGTGCGGTGCGCGGGTGCCCGGCTGACCGGCCAGCTCGCCCGCGAGCAGCGGGTCGGCGTCGGCAGCGGCGTCGCGTACCGCGGCGGACCGGTACTGGTAACCCATGCCGACGGCGGCGTACGGGATCAGCTCCGGCCCCTCCCCATCGGTCATCCTGCTGCCGAACCTGGCCAGCGCCTGCTCCATGGTGAGCAGGCCGGTCGGACGCCGCTCCTGCTGGTAGGTGTCGAGCAGTGCCGGTCCGGCGTGCCCGTCGATTACGGCCGCTAGCTTCCAGGCCAGGTTGTGTGCGTCCTGGATGCCGGTGTTGGCGCCGAGCCCGCCCGTCGGCGGCACCACGTGCGCGGCGTCGCCGACGAGGAACACCCGGTCCTCGCGGTACTGCCGCGCGACCCGGGCACCGATCGGGAAGCCGAGCACGGTCTTGTCGGTGCCGGGGATCTGCGGACGCACGGCGACCGGCACGTCCGGCAACCCCGACGCCGCGCGCACCATCTCGAGCACCCGGTCGTCGGGGTAGTCCTCGATCGTCTCCGCGGCCGGGTCGTAGCCGGTGCCGAACACCCACCGGCAACCGGCGTCGTCGTGTGCCATCAGGACGGTGAACGGCCGCGGGTGCTGGAGGTACGCGATGCTGGCCTGCCGACCCCGCAGCGCGGGCCGCAGGTCCGCGTCCACGATCACGGTGATCGTGTCGTACAGCACGCCGGGACCGTCGCTCTCGATGCCCAGCTCGGCCCGGATGGAGCTGTGGATGCCGTCGGCCGCGACGAGATAGTCCGCGTGCACGCGGTAGCCGTCTCCGGTGCCGAGGTCGGTGAGCGTGGCCGTGACACCGTCGCCGGTCTGCGCGTGCGCGGTCAGCTCGGTGCTGAACCTGATGTCGGCACCCAGCTCCCTCGCCCGGTCGCGCAGCAGCACCTCGAGCCGGTCCTGGTCGATCGGCCCGAACCGGGACGGGCTCGCACCGGAACCGTCGTCCTCACCGGGCTCCTCGACCGTGGCGTACTGCTCGTCGGCGAGGGTGTCCGCACGCACCGGAACCCAGGCGAACTCGCCGCCGGCGTAGGCCGCCGCATGGATGGCCGGTTCCAGGCCGACCTGCCGGTAACACTCCATCGTCCGCGGCGTGAGGCCGCGGGCGCGCGGGTGGATCAGCAGGTCGGCATGGCGTTCGACCACCAGGCACGCGACCCCGTGCCACGCCAGGAACAACCCGGTGGACAGGCCGGTCACCCCGCCCCCGACCACCAACACCTGAGTACGCAGGTCCGCCATGCCCTCGTCTCCTGTCGACCACCGAACGTCCGCTGACTGCATCAGCGTCCACCCGGCAGGCCGGCAGGAACATCGGGCCGAGCCCTGAGTTGGCCCTCAACCGGCCGGTGGGGACTCCTTAGGTGAACCCACCGTCAGGGTCCGCGGCTGCACCGGCAGGTCGGCGTCGCGCCAGGCGTCGAACCCACCGACGATGTCCGTCACGTTGGTCAGGCCGATGTCGCGCATCACCTGGTACGCGGCGAGGCTCGACGTGTAGCCCTCGTTGCAGAACAGGACGATCTCGCGCTCGGCGTCGCCGTGGGCGAGCTCCTTCAACCTGCGGTCGCTCGTGACGTCCAACCGCCATTCGAGCATGTGCCTGGACACCGTGATCGCGCCCGGCACCTCGCCGTTGCGCAGCCGGTACTCCACCGGCCGCAGATCGATGAGCAACGCCCCGCGCTCCATCGCCGCGGCGGCCTCTTCCGCCGTGTACCGCTTCAGCTCCTCCCTGACCTCCCGGAGCTTCCTTGAGATGGTGTCCTCGGTGCTCATGCCCGCACCTCGGCACGCATCCTCGCCGCGTCCGCCTCGAGCGCGGTGGTGTCGGGCTCCGGCGTGTCACACCTGATCTCGCGCAGGTGGCGTGGCCCGGACGGCAGCCAGCAGAAGAAGTTCATCGCCCGCAACGGTAACGAGTAGGCGTGGATGGAGACCGCCGGGGTGGCGCTCACGTTCACCACGTTGTGCAGGTACTCGGCGCCGAACGCGCTGCTCTCGCCCGTGGTGAGCTCCCGGGTGCGCAGGGTGCTGCCGCGGCGGTCGCCGTAGTCCTCGAACAGTGCTCCCCTGGCGACGGCGAACGAGCCCACGCTGCCGCCGTGGTCGTGCAGCAAGGTTTCCTGGCCGAACTCCCAGCAGATCAACCAGACGTCGAAGTCGTCGTCGAAGTGCAGCCGGACGGCGTGCCGCTCGTAGAAGTCGAACCGTACGTAATCGGCCCAGATGTCGGGCGTCGCGGCGATCCGCGTCACCATGTCACGCAGCACCGCCGGCCGTAGCCGCCGGCCGGACGCCGCGTCCTCGAAGTGCTCGGGCTCCGGTCGCAGACTCGACCAGAGCGCAGACGTGCTCAAGATACTCACGAGACAAGCTCCTCATGCTCCAGTCCCTGCTGTGATCCCGCGCCGGCCGATGGGCCGTCGCGGCAACCCCAACTGGGGACGCCTCGCTCGGGTCGCATACCTCGGTGACCGGCCGTGGGCGGACCGCTGTCTGACGAACCACGAGTACGGTGTGCTGTTTTCATTGTGCGACCGGGGTTCACCCGGTATGAGCCGATGCTAGCTCAGCTGCGACGGCCGTTGGGGTCAATGGTCGACGGTTCGTTCCAGCTCGATCGAGTCGCCGGGGTCGGCGAAGATGAACACCCGCACGGCGTGGCCGGTCACCGGGTGCACCTGGGCGAGGTACGCGTGCACCCGGGCGCCGACGAGCTCCTCCACGGCGTTGACGAACTCCGGCCTGGTCGCCTCGTGCAGCGACTCGTGATGTCGCACCACGGCCTCGCGGTAACCGCGCTCGCTGAGCACCGCGTCCGCTGCGGTGAGGCTGTCGATGGACAGCACGACCAGGCTAACCGGCTCGTCCTGGCTAACGGACACCTTGACGTTGCTCGGCCCGCGCCCGTAGAAGGCGCGCTCGAGCTGCGTGATCCGCTCGGCCACCGCTGTCCGCTGCGAGCGCGTGATCTCCACCGGACTTCTCCCCTCACCGTCCGATCGCAGGGGACGAGCCTACTTTCCGGCCGGAACGGTGTTTCAGCCGGCGGTTGCAGCTACGGCCGGCAGCGGACCTCGCCGTTGAGCATGCCGAACCACCCGTCCTCCGCGGCGGCCCACTCGCGCCACCCCGCGGAGATCCGGCGCAGGTCGTCCTCGGTCGCGTGCCCGCCGGCGAGGGCGCGCTCGGCGACCGTGGACGAGACCATGCGTTCCGCCCAGAGGTCGCCCCACCAGGCGCGCTCCTCGGGGGTCGCGTAGCACCAGGCGGACGCGCTCGGGGTGATCTCGCTGAAGCCGGCCTGCTGCGCCCACGACAGCAACCGGCGGCCGCCGTCCGGGTCGCTGTCGTTGGCCCTGGCGACCTCCCGGTACAGGTCGAGCCACTCGTCGAGCGCGGGGATCGCCGGGTGCCAGGCCATCGAGGCGTAGTCCGCGTCGCGCGCGGCGACCAGGCCGTCCGGTCGGCACACCCGGCGCATCTCGCGCAGCGCCTGCACGGGGTCGTGCACGTGTTGCAGCACCTGGTGGGCGTGCACGACGTCGAAGCTGTCCGCGGCGAAGGTTAGCGCGTGCACGTCGTCGACGACGAACTCGACGTTGTCGAGACCGCGGTCGGCGGCGACCTGGCGTGCCTGGTCGAGGATCCCGGCGGCGCTGTCGACGGCCGTGACCCTGCCGGGCGCGACGAGCGCGGCGAGGTCGGCGGTGATGGTGCCGGGCCCGCAGCCGATGTCCAGGAGTGCCTGCCCCTGGGCCAGGTCGCCGAGCAGATAGCCGGCCGAGTTCTCCGCCGTCCGCCACCGGTGCGACCGCAACACGGAGTCGTGGTGGCCGTGGGTGTACACCGCCTGGGTCATTCCTGCCTCCTTCTGGCCTCGACCAGAGCCTAGTCGAGGTTCTCAATACGCAAGACCACGATCTCACTACGTGAGCACGGAAGGCGGCGAGCGTCCGTGGTGTTGAGCTGGGTGTGGGACAGCAGACGGACGCGCGTACCGAGGTAGCCGTCGCCGTGCTCGGTGCCGGGCAGGCGGGACTGTCCAGCGCGTACTTCCTGCGCCGCTTCGGCTTCACCGCGGGCGACGACTTCGTCGTCCTCGACGCCGACGACGCTGCCGGCGGCGCCTGGCAGCACCGCGCCAGGTCGTTGACCATGCACAAGGTGCACGGCATCTTCTCGCTGCCCGGCATGGCGTTCCAGCCGTCGTCGGCCGCCGACGGGCGACCGGTGGCGGACGTCGTCCCCGAGTACTTCGCCGCGTACGAGCGGCGGTTCGAGCTGCCCGTCCGCCGTCCGGTACGCGTCCACTCGGTACGCGACGAGGGGCGGCTGGTCGTCGCCACCGACGCCGGCGAGTGGTCGACGCGAGCCGTCATCAACTCGACCGGCACCTGGCGGCGGCCGCACTGGCCGTACTACCCGGGCGTCGCGGAGTTCGCCGGGCGGCAGCTGCACTACGCCGACTACACCGGGCCGGACGAGTTCGCCGGCCTGCGCGTCGCGGTGATCGGCGGCGGCCACTCCGCGACGCACGTGTTGTCCGAGGTCTCGACGACCGCCGCTTCCGTGCACTGGTTCACCCGCCGGCCGCCGGCGTTCCGCGACGACGAGTTCACCCTCGACGAGGGCCGCAACGCGGTCGCGCTGGTGGAGGAACGCGTCCGCGCCGGCCTGCCGCCGCAGAGCGTGGTGAGCATCACCGGCCTGCCGTACACGACGGTGGTCAGGGACGCCCTGGCCGGCGGCGCCCTCGACCGGCTGCCGATGTTCGCCCGGGTGACCGAGACCGGCGTCGCCTGGACCAACGGCCGACAGCTGCCGGTCGACGTCATCGTCTGGTGCACCGGCTTCCGCGCCGCGCTCGACCACCTGGCACCGCTGCGGCTCAGAGAGCACGGCGGCGGCATCAAGCTCGACGGCATCCGAGTAGTCGCCGACAGCCGAGTGCACCTGGTCGGCTACGGCCCCTCAGCCAGCACGATCGGCGCCAACCGCGCCGGCCGCACCGCCGCCCGCGAGGTCCGCGACCTACTCACCATTGCCGACACCGCCGCCGCCTAACCAGCGCCCGCCCCGGCAGTGCGCGACCTGCCCGCGACACCCCGGCACCACACCCGCTGCCAGGCGCCGCCCCCTTCCCAGAAGGCGCGCGACCTGGCCAACGCCCGGGGATCGCAGCCGCCTCACCGGCGCCCCAGGAAGTGCGCTACCTGCTCGCGGCATCCCGGCACACACCCGCTGCCAGGCGCCGCCCCCTTCCCAGGAGACGCGCGACCTGGCCACTGCCGGGTGACCGCAGCCACCTGACCGGCGCCCCAGGAAGTGCGCGACCTGCCCGCCCACCCCAACCCGAGCGCTGCACCCGCGCTGCCAGCCGCCTGCCCGGAAGCCGCGCGACCTGCTCGCCACACCCGGCCGTCTAGCCCATTGCGGCAACACCACAGCGACTGACCCGACGCCGCGGCCGACGGCGCCACCCGACCCAGCTGAGGCGTGGCCCACCCACCGACGGGGCCTGCTAGTTCTTGTTGCGGTAGAGCACCATGGTGATCGGGCCGAAGACGGCGACTAGGACGACGCAGCTGATCAGGACCCAACCGATCTCGCCGGCGGGCATGGAGCCGTGCATCAGGCCGCGCACGACGCTCACCAGGTGGCTGATCGGGTTCACCTCGACGAAGGCTTGCAGCCAGCCCGGCATCGTCCGCGGGTCGACGAAGATGTTGCTGCCGAAGGTCAGCGGGAACATCAGCATCATGCTGACCCCCATCACCGAGTTCGGCGTGCGGAGGATGAGGCTCAGCATCGTCCACATCCAGGACATGCAGAACGAGAACACCAGCAGCAGCGCCACGGAGAGCAGCACGCCCGCCACCCCGCCGGCCGGGCGGAAGCCGAGCACCAGCCCCAGGACGAGCACCATCGCGGACGCGATCGAGTAGCGGACGACGTCACCGAGCAACGCGCCTACCAACGCCGACGGCCGCCATACCGGCAGCGACCTGAACCGGTCGAAGACGCCCTTCTGGATGTCCGTGTTCAACGTCATCCCCGTGTACATGGTGATCATGACGATCGTCTGCACGAGGATGCCCGGCAGCAGGAACTGCAGGTACTCCGTGGTGGAGCCGGCCAGCGCACCGCCGAACAGGTACGTGAACATCAAGGTGAACATGATCGGGAAGATCGTGACGTCGAACAGCTGCTCGGGTACGTGCTTGATCTTCAGCAACGCACGCCAGCCGAACGTCAGCGACGTTCGTAGCGGGCCGGGCGGGGACGGCCGCTCACCCGCGGCGAGCACACCGCGCAGTGCGTCCGCGGCAACCGGTGTCGACTGCTGCGAGGTCGCGGTCATCAGGCAGCCTCCTCTTCCACGGCCTCGTCCTCGGCCGGGCGTCCGGTCAGCGCCAGGAACACTTCATCCAGGCTCGGCTGGCCGAGGGCAAACTCGGTGACGGCGATGTCGTTACCGGACAACTCGGCCAGGGCGGTCGCGACGCGCTGCGGGTCGGAGATCCGCGCGGACAGTGCCGCGGGGTCCGCCTCCATCCGTACGGGCACCTCGAGCACTCGGGTGAGCACCTGCTCTGCCGCGGCACGCTGTTCGGTCGCGAGCAGCCGCACGTGCAGGGAGCCTGCGCCCACCGACGCCTTCAGCTGACCGCTCGACCCCTCGGCGATCACCTTGCCGTGGTCGATCACCGCGATGCGGTCGGCGAGCTGGTCGGCCTCGTCCAGGTACTGCGTGGTGAGCAGCACCGTGGTGCCCTCCTTGACCATGCCGCGGATGATCTCCCACACCTGGTTACGGCTACGCGGGTCGAGCCCGGTAGTCGGCTCGTCCAGGAAGACCAGCTCAGGCGTCACCACGATGCTGGCCGCGATGTCGATCCTGCGCCGCATGCCGCCGGAGTACTTCTACACCGACTTCCCTGCCGCGTCGGCCAACCCGAACGCCTCCAGCAGGTCAGCCGCGCGCCGTTTCGCCGCCCCTCGTGAGTACCCGAGCAGCCGCGCCAGCAGCACCAGGTTCTCGGTGCCGGTGAGGTCTTCGTCGATGGACGCGAACTGGCCGGTAAGGCTCACTCGGCTGCGTACTGCGCGGGCCTGCCGCCGCACGTCGTAGCCAGCACCTTGGCTTCGCCGCCGTCCGGACGCAACAGCGTGGCCAGCATCCTGATCGTGGTCGTCTTGCCGGCACCATTCGGGCCGAGCACGCCGTACACACCGCCGGAACGTACCGCCAGGTCGACACCCGCGACGGCACGGGTCTCGCCGAAGTTCTTCACCAGACCGTTCGTCTCGATCGCTAGATCCATTTCACGGACACTACCCAGCCCCACCGACAGCTGCGCCGGGACGCGGTAGCGTCACGGTGATGACCGAACGCGACGTGCCCGCGGCAAACGCCCTGGAGCGCGTCGCCGCGCTCGGCGGTCATTTCACTGTCGCCGTACGTGACCACCCGCCGCCGGAAGGCGGCTGGCGCCAGGTGACCGGTCTCTACGACCCGGCCACCGACGCACTGCGCGACCTGGTCGACCGCACGGCCGGGCGGCTCGGCACCGACGACCACCGGGTCGCCGCGTCGATCCTGCACCAGGGCTACGCAGCACGGCTGTGGTCGGTGGTACTCGGCTGCACCGCGGCGACCGGCCTGGTACCCATCCTGAACCCCGCGGACACGTACTGGCGGAGCACTGAGCAGTCCCTCGTCGAACTGCTCACTGTCACGCCGTCGGCGACACCGGTCGGCGAAGGACCGCTCGACCGGACCGCACGGCTCGTCGCGGCGGGCGCTCTCGACGCACACGTCGAGCCGCTGGCGACCGCGGTACGCACCGCCACCGGTGTGTCGGCGCTCGTCGGCACGCTCCGCGTGCTCGCCCCACACGGCCTCGGCCGCATGCCCACGGACATCGCGCGCGTGCTGTTCGGCACCCCTGCACTACGCGACGGCGGCACGGTCGACCTCGCCGCAGAGCCGCCCGTGCTGCGGCGCGGCAGTTGCTGCCTGTTCTACCGGGTGCCTGGCGGTGGGCTCTGCGGCGACTGCGTACTGCAGGCCTGACCGGACCCCCGTACCCACGCACCGGGAGAATGGACCCGGCCGACCCAGGAGAGGGTGAACAGGGAGTGGAGTTCGAGCGATGGGCGCTGCCCGGCATCGGGCTGCAGCACGTGTACATGACCCGACAGGGTCGCCGGCTGGGTGTGATCTCGCACCGCTCCGGCCAGCGGGACCTGTTGCTGTACGACGTCGACGATCCGGACACCGTGGTGGAGACCGTCGTGCTGACGGTCGAGGAGGCGGACGGCCTGGCCGAGCTGCTGGCCGCCTCCAAGGTCATCGAGCGGCTGGCCGAGCTGGAACGGCAGGTCGAGGGGCTGGTCAGCGAGCGCATCCCGATCAAGGCGGGCTCGCCGTACGCCGGTGAGACCCTCGGCAGCACGCAGGCACGCACCCGCACGGGAGCGTCGATCGTGGCCGTGGTGCGGGGCAGCGAGGTCATCGCGAGCCCACTGCCCGACTTCAGGTTCGAGACCGACGACATCGTAGTCGTGGTGGGCACCGGCGACGGTACGTCCGCGGTCGCCGACATCCTCGCCAACGGCTGACGGCCGATGCACGACACGGCGACACTGCTGCTCGAGCTCGGCGGGCTGCTTGTCGCGCTCGGCCTGATCGGAACGTTCGCGGCCCGGCTGAGCATCTCGCCGATCCCGTTGTACCTGCTGATCGGACTGGCCTTCGGTGACGGCGGCATCGTTTCGCTCGCCGCGAGCGAGGAGTTCATCGCGATCGGCGCGGAGATCGGCGTCATCCTGCTGCTGCTCTCGCTCGGTCTCGAGTACACCGCCGACGAGCTCGTGACCAACCTCCGCCGCTCCGCGCCGATCGGTGTGCTCGACCTGGTGCTGAACGCGGCGCCAGGCGCTGTCGCGGGGCTGTTGCTGGGCTGGGGACCGGTGGGGGCGCTGGTGCTCGCCGGCGTCACCTACGCGACCTCGTCCGGCATCACCGCCAAGGTGCTCGGTGACCTCGGCTGGCTGGGTAACCGGGAGACGCCTGCGGTGTTGGCGATCCTGGTGATGGAAGACCTGGCGATGGCCGTCTACCTGCCCATCGTGACGACGGTCCTCTCCGCGGCCGGGCTGGTCACCGGCACCATCTCCGTCACCGTCGCGGTGGTGCTGGTCGCCGCGGTGCTCGTGGTCGCGGTGCGGTTCGGCCGGCAGATCGGCGCGTTCATCGCTTCGCCCAACGAAGAGGTGCTGCTGCTGAAGGTGCTCGGCCTGGCGGTGCTCGTCGCCGGGATCGCGTCCAAGCTGAACGTCTCCGCCGCGGTCGGCGCGTTCCTCGTCGGCATCGCGCTCTCCGGACCGGTCGCGCACGCGGCGCGCCAGCTGCTCTCGCCGCTGCGCGACCTGTTCGCCGCCGTGTTCTTCGTCTTCTTCGGCCTGCAGACCAACCCCACCCACCTGCCGCCGGTCGCGGCCGCCGCGCTCGCCCTGGCCGCGGTGGGCATCGCGACCAAGCTGCTGACCGGCTACCTGGCCGCCAGACGGGCGGGCGTGGGCCAGTTCGGCCGCGCACGCGCCGGCGCGGCGCTACTCCCCCGCGGCGAGTTCAGCATCGTCGTCGCCGGTCTCGCCGTCGCGAACGGCATCGACGAGCGCCTCGCCACGCTGGCCGCCGCCTACGTGCTGCTGGTGGCCGCCGCGGGCCCGCTGGTGGCCCGCGCCGTCGACCCGGTGCTGCGCCGCCGGATGCGCAGGCGCAGGGAGCGCGCCGTCGCGACGCAGTGAGAGGCATTGGCTCGACGGCCGGCAGTCTCTAGGCTGGCGTCGTGCATCTCGCCCGCTTCGCACGCCGCACTCTCGGCCATCTCCCCACGCCGCTCGAACCGATGCCGCGCCTGACGGCGGAGCTGCGCCGGCACGGCCCAGCACCGAACCTCTGGGTGAAACGCGACGACTGCACCGGCCTCGCGACCGGTGGCAACAAGACGCGCAAGCTCGAGTTCCTCGTCGGCGACGCCCTCGCCAGGGGCGCCGACGTCCTCGTCACCCAGGGCGCCACCCAGTCCAACCACGTAAGACAGACGGCCGCCGCGGCCGCGGCCGTGGGGCTGCGCTGCGAGGTGTTCCTCGAAGCACGGGTGCAGCGGGACGAGGAGTACGAGCAGTCCGGCAACGTACTCCTCGACGACCTGCTCGGCGCGCACGTCGTGGCCAGGCCACCGGTCGACACCGACATGCAGGCTGTCATGGACGAGCACGCCGCGAAGCTCGCCGCGGACGGGTCGACGCCGTACGTGATCCCCGGCGGCGGCTCCAACCCGGTCGGCGCGCTCGGCTACGTGGCCTGCGCACAGGAGCTGGCCTCGGCGCCGGTCCGCATCGATCAGGTCGTCCACGCGACCGGCAGTGCCGGCACGCAGAGCGGCCTGGTCGCAGGGCTCTGCGGCAGCAATGCCCGCATCCCCGTGCTCGGCATTCCGGTGAAGCAACCCGCGGACGTCCAGGTCGGCACCGTGCACGAGCTGGCCGAACGGACCCTGCGGCACCTGGGCATCGACGACGCGCTGCCCACCGACACCATCGAGGTCGACGACCGCGCGATCGGCGGCGGCTACGGTGTGCCGACGGATGCCATGGTCGACGCCGTGCGTCTCGTCGCCCGTACCGAGGGCCTGCTGCTCGACCCGGTCTACTCGGGGAAGGCGATGGCCGGCCTGCTCACCCGCATCGGCGAAGGAGCGTACGGCCAGGAAGAGAACGTGGTCTTCGTGCACACGGGCGGCGCGGCAGGGTTGTTCGGCTACCGCTCGGCGTTCGGCTAGTCCGAGATTCCTGCGGTACGGGCGACCACGTGGCAGGAGACGTCGTGCTCGGTCTCGTCGCCGCGCCGCGGACGTATCGGCAGCAGGTGCGGCGGCGTGCTGCGGCAGACGTCCTCGGCGAGCGGGCACCGCGGGTGGAACGTGCAGCCCGCCGGCGGCCGCGCGGCGTCGGGGACCTCTCCGGTCAACGGCGTCGCCGCGGCCTCGTGCACGGCCGGGTCGGGTACGGGCACGGCGTCCTGCAGCGCCTGCGCGTACGGGTGCGCCGGGTGGTCGGAGACCGTGCGCCAGGAACCGAGCTCCACGATCTCGCCGAGGTACATCACGGCGATCCGGTCCGCGACGTGCCGCACCATGCCGAGGTCGTGCGAGATGAACACACAGGTGAGGCCGAGCTCCTCGCGTAGCCGCACGATCAGGTTCATCACCTCGGCGCGTACGGAGACGTCGAGCGCGGACACCGGCTCGTCGAGCACGAGCACCTCGGGACGCACGGCGAGCGCCCTGGCGATGCCCACCCGCTGCCGCTGCCCGCCGGACAGCTGTCCGGGGTACCGGTCGGCGGTCGACGCGTCGAGGCCGACCAGGCCGAGCAGCTCCGTGACGCGCTCGCGCGTTTCGCCGCGGTCACCGTGGACGGTGAGCACCTCCGCGATCGCATCGCCGACACGCAGCCGCGGGTTCAGCGAGGCGTAAGGGTCCTGGAAGACCAGCTGCACCGTACGTCGCAACCGACGCAGCGCCGCACCGCGTGCCGTCGGCACGTCGATGCCAGCGACCCGCACCACACCGGACGTCGGCCGCTCCAGCCGCACGAGCAGCTGCGCCGCCGTCGACTTGCCGCAACCGCTCTCGCCCACCAGGCCGAGCGTCTCGCCCCGCTCGACCCTGATGTTCACGTTCTCCAGCGCGCGCACGTCACCGCGGCCCGGCACGTGGTAACGCTTGACCACGTCGCGCAGCTCGATCATCGGTTCCGCCGGGTCGCTCATGTCCAGCGCTCCCTCGGCACCCAGCAGGCGGCGCGGCCGTCGCCGCGCTCGATCAGCTCAGGCTCCTCCGTACCGCACCGCTCGACCCGTTGCGCGCACCGCGGCCGGAACGGGCAGCCGGCAGGCAGCCGCCCGGGCAGCACCGGTACGCCGCCGATCTGCGGCAGCGGCGGGCGTTCCGCGCTGCCCATCGGCGGGATGGAACGCAACAGCCCTTCGGTGTACGGGTGGTGCGGCGTGGTGAACAGCGTGCCCGTCGCGGCCTCCTCGACGACGCGGCCCGCGTACATCACCAGCACGCGGTCGGCGATACGCGCCACCACCCCGAGGTCGTGGGTGATCCAGACGACGGCCAGCCCGTAGTCGTCACGCAGCCGGCGTACGAGGTCGACGATCTGCCGCTGGATGGTGACGTCGAGGGCGGTCGTCGGCTCGTCCGCGATCAGCACCCTGGGCCTGGCCGCCAGCGCCGAGGCGATCAGCACGCGCTGCCGCATGCCGCCGGACAGCTGGTGCGGGTACGACCGCGCAACGCGTGCGGGTGCCGGCATCCCCACCTCGGCGAGCACCTCGAACACCCGCTCGTTCGCGTCTGCCGCCGACCAGCCGTGCGCGGTGAGCCCCTCGGCAACCTGTTTGCCGATGCGCATCAACGGGTTCAGCGACGTCATCGGGTCCTGGTAGACCATGCCCACCACCTGGCCGCGCAGCGGACGCCGTTCGTCGTCGTCCAACGCGAGCACGTCGCGGCCGTCCAGCCACACGGAGCCTGCCGTCACCCGCGCCGTCTCAGGCAGCAGGCCGGCGACCGACAACGCGGTCATCGACTTGCCGGAGCCGGACTCACCGACCAGTCCGACCGTCTCCCCCGCGGCTACGGTGAGGTCGACACCGCGCACCACCTCGAGCGCGCCGTCGCCGACCGTGGTCCGCAGCCCGGTCACCCGCAGCACCGTCATCGCCGTTCCTCCAGCGCGGTGCGCAGCCCGTCGCCGACGAGGTTCAGCCCGATGACGGCGAGCACCACGGCCGCCGCGGGGAACGCCATCGACCACCAGGCGTCGGCGACGATGTTGCGGGCGTCCGACACCATCAGGCCGAGGCTCGGGTCGGGCGGTTGGGTGCCGAGCCCGAGGAACGACAGCGCAGACTCGGTCAACACGGCCCACGACAGCGCGAGTGTCAGCTGCACCACGATCGGCGCGGCGACACCGGGCAGCACGTGCCGCAGCAGCAACCGGGGTACGGGGATGCCCAGCACCCGGCCGGCCTTCACGTACTCGGACGTGGCCACGGTCAGCGTCGGACCGCGTGACACCCGCACGAAGATCGGGGTGTACACGATCGCGATGGCGAGCGCTGTGTTGAGCCAGCCGCGGCCGAGCGCGCTCACCACCGCGAGCGCGAGCAGGATGGCGGGGAACGCGAACAGCACCTCGGCCGCCCGGCCCACCACCTGGTCCCACCAACCGCGGAAGAAGCCCGCGGTGATGCCGAGCGCGGACCCGACCACACAGGCGAGCGCGACGGCGACGAACGCGACCCGCAGCGACGTCGCGATGCCGACGAGCGTACGCACGGCGATGTCACGGCCGAACTGGTCGGTGCCGAACCAGTGGGCACCCGAGGGCGCCGCGAGCCGTACGGCCGGATCCTGGTCGGTGGGTGAGTACGGGAACACGCCGGCCAGCCCGACGATCGCGAGCAGCACGAGCGCACCGACGATGACCACACCGACCCGACCGTTGCGGTCGCCCCAGACACCGGCGAGCAGCAACCGCGGGCCGCGCAGCGAGGTTCCCGCGAGCTCGTCCGCGCGTACGCCGGTGACGGGTGGTGTCGTCGTCATGCCGTACCGGTCCTTGGGTCGATGGCGCGGTAGAGCAGGTCCACGAGCAGGTTCACCAGCACGAACCCGACGGCGACGACGAGCACCGTGCTCTGCACCGTCGGGTAGTCCCTGTCGTTGATGGCCGTGAACAGCAGCCGGCCGAGGCCGGGCAGCGCGAAGACCTGCTCGATCACCACGGTGCCACCGAGCAGGTAACCGAGCTGGATGCCGACCAGCGTCACGATCGGCACCGACGCGTTGCGCAGCACGTGCACGCCGCGGATCCGCGCGGACCGCACGCCCTTGCCGCGCGCGGTGCGGACGAAGTCGGACCTGGCGATGTCGATGTACGCCGATCTGGTGGTGCGCATGACGTTCGCCGCGAACCCGACGGCGAGAACCAGGGCCGGGTACAACACCTGGCTGAGGTTGCCGGCGACGCTCTGCGTCAACGGCACGAACGTCCCGGTGTCCGGGAAGTAGCCGAACGCCACCGCCAGCACCGCGACCACCACCGTGCCGAGCACGAACTCCGGCAGCGCGAGCCCGAACAGCGCAGTGCCCTGCACGATGCCGTCACGCATCTTGCCAGGGCCGCTCGCCGCCAGCACCCCGAGCGCTACACCGACCGGCGTGCCGATCAGGGCGGCCAGCACCGCCAGCTCCACGGTCACCGGCAACGCAGCCAGGATCAGCTCGCCCACCGGTGCTCCCGTGCTCAACGAGACCCCGAGGTTGCCCTGCAGGAGCGCGCCGAGCCAGCCGAGGAACTGGGCGGGCAGCGACTCGTCGAGTCCGTAGTAGCGTTCGAGCGCCGCCCGCTGCGCCTCGGTCAGCGAACCCGCCTCGATGCCCAGCTGCGCACTGATCGCGTCGCCGGGCACGGCACGCAGTACGACGAACACCACGACGGCCACGCCGATCAGGGTCAGCGCCGTCCCGAGCAGCCGCCGAGCGACCCACCTCGCCCGTGTCACCGTGCGATCAGCCCGCGGAGGTCTTCGCCAACGCGATCAGGGACGCGTCCGGCCGGGTCTGGAAGCCCTGCACGCCGTCGGCCACCAGGTAGTAGTCCTCGCCGCGGAACAGCCACACCCACGGCGACTCCTTCAACAGCTGCTGCTGCAGCTGCTCGTACGTCGCCGACCGCTCGTCCTCGTCGGTGCTGCCGTTCCCCTTGGTCAGCAAGGCGTCCAGCTTCGCGGACTCCCATGCCGCGGGCGTGGACAGGCTGCCGTTCTTGGTGAAGTAGCGGCCGTACATCAGGTACGGGTCGTAGCTGCCGCCGTTGAGCGCGACCGAGGCGTCGAAGTCGGCCTCCAACCACGCCTTCACGAACGGGTCGGTGGTCAGCTGGTTGAGCTTCAGCCGCACCCCGATCTTCTTCAGCTGCTCCTGCAGGTTCTGGCCCTCGGCCACCGACGTCGCATACTCGCCGGTCTGCACGTTGGTCTGCAGCGTGAAGCCGTTCGGGTAGCCGGCGTCGGTGAGCATCTTCTTCGCCGCGCCGACGTCACCGGGCTCGCACGGCAACCCCTTGGTGGCGTCGTACGGGTACGCGGGACTGGTGATGGGACCGGTCACCTTGCCGTCGCCGAACGCCGCAGTGTCGACGACCTCCTGCCGGTCGATGGCACACGCGATCGCCTGCCGCACTGCGGTTTTCTTCAGCGGTCCGCGCCGGCCGTTGAGCATCAACGTGTGGTACGAAAGCGACGCCTCCTTCATCAGGGAGAACCCGCTCTTGCCCTTCGCCTGCTTCGCCACGCTCGGGTCGGAGAGCTGGCCCATCTGGAACGTCCCTGCGCGCATACCGGAGAGGATCGACGACTCGGTCGGGATCACCCGGAACTCCAGCGTCTTGATCTTCGGTGCACCGTCCCAGTGGTCCTGGTACCCGTTCAACACCACCTGCTGGCCCTGCTTGCGCGACTTCCAGGAGAACGGACCGGTGCCGTTCGGCTCCTTGTCCACGGACTCCGCTTCGACGTCCTCGTCGTGCACGATGGCGGCGTTGACCGACGTGAGCGCGTACAGCAGTGCGGCATCCGGCTCGGACAGCTCGAACACCGCAGTGTTCTTGTCCGGGGTGCGCACCTCCTCGACCGCGAGCAGGTTCGAACGCGCCACCGCACCGGTCTCCTCGTCCAGGATGCGGTCGATCGACGCCTTCACGTCGGCCGAGGTGAACGGGTCGCCGTCGTGCCAGGTGACGCCGTCGCGCAAGGTGAACGTGAGCCGGCGACCGTCCCCGGACTGCTGCCACTTGCTCGCAAGCGAAGGCGCGATCTCGCCCTTGGCGTCCACCCGCACCAGGTTCTCGTAGATCAGGCCAAGCGTGTCGATGGTCTGGAACGCAGTGGCGACGTGCGGGTCGAGCTTGTCCATGTCACCGGTGCGAGCGACGACGAACTTGCCGCTGCCCTTGTCCTCAGACTCCGACCCAGCGGGTGCACAGGCCGCTGCGCCTGCGACGAGTACGACGCTGGAGAAGAACGCGAGTGCACTTCGACGCCGAGCCATGGTGGCTACCTCCGATTGCCGTGTCGAAGCACGTTACTCATTTACGTCTCAGATAATCAAGTGGGGCAAATGCTAACGTGCAACGGTGGTGGGACCAGACCTGACCGTTGTGCTGGACTCCCTGGTGGACGAGTCCGCGACGGCGGCGCCACCCGGCGCCTGCCTGGCGATCGGGCGGACCGAGAGTACGCACACGTACGCGACGGGCTACCGCCAGGTCTTCGACGACGCCGGGCCGCTCGCCCGACCGTTGCCGATGACCGCAGGTACCGCGCACGACCTGGGCTCGGTGACCAAGCTCGTCGCCACGACGGCCGCCGTGCTGACCCTGGTGGACCGCGGCCAGCTCGACCTCGCCGACCAGGTGCGGCGCTACCTCGGCGGCTGGCCACACCCCGACACCACCGTCGCGGATCTCCTCGAACACCGGGCCGGGTTGTGGGAGTGGTGGCCGACGTACCTGACCGCCGGCGACCCCGCCGCCGCGCTCGAGCTCGTCACCCGGCTGCCGTTGCGCTACCCACCACGCTCCGGCAGGCACTACTCCGACCTCGGGTTCATGCTGCTTGCCCAGGTCGTGCAGGTGGTCGCCGGGCAGCCGCTCGAGCACGCGGCATGGGAGCTGGTGTTCGAGCCGCTCGGGCTCAACAGCCTGCGGTACGCCGGTGTCCCCGCGGGCACCCCGGTGGCGGCGGGTGCGCCTGGCGACGTCGTCGAGCGGCGCATGATCGACACCGGCACCCCGTACCCCGTCGGCGCCTCGACGGCGACGTTCCACCGCTGGCGGTCCCGGGTGCGTGTCGGTGAGGTCGACGACGGCAACGCCTACCACGCATTCCGTGGTGTCGCCGGCCACGCAGGCCTGTTCGGCACCGGCGCCGACCTGGTGGCGTTCGGCCGCTGCGTCCTCGGCTCGCTGCGCGGCGACGGCTACTGGCGCGCGCCGACCGTACACCGCTTCCTCACCATCGGCGCCGATCCCGGCCAGGCGTCGGGATTCCGCCGCTGGCAGGTGCACGACGGCGACAGCGACGTGGACGCGTACGGGCACACCGGCTTCCCCGGCATCGGCTTCGCGGTACTGCCGAACCACGGGCTCACCGTGGCGCTGCTCACCAACCGGCTGCACGTGACCGCGGCGCCGCCACCGGCGCCGTACGAAGCGCGCTGGCTGGCCGTGCTGGAAACGGTCGCCCGCGCCGCGCGATCTGGCAGGCTGGCGTAATGCGGGTACTCGGCGTGATGAGCGGCACGTCTTACGACGCCGTCGAGCTCGCGGCCGCCGACTTCCGCATCGAAGGCGAGACGGTCCGTGCCACCCCGCTCGGCACCCTGACCGTCGACTTCCCCGACGAGCTGCGCAGCCGGCTGGCCGGCGTGCTGCCACCCGCCCGCACGACGCTCGCGGAGATCTGCCAGCTCGACACCGAGCTCGGCCAGCTGTTCGGCGCCGCGGCCGAGCGCGGCGTGGACCAGCTGACCGCGGGCAACGCCGACCTGGTCGTCTCGCACGGCCAGACCGTCTACCACTGGGTCGAGGGCCGGCAGGCCCGCGGCACCCTGCAGCTCGGCGCACCGGCGTGGATCGCCGCGGCCACCGGCTGCGCCGTCGTCTCCGACCTGCGTACGCGCGACATCACGCGCGGCGGCCAGGGCGCGCCGCTGGTGTCGCTCTTCGACGAGCTGCTGCTCCTGCACGACGGCGCGCCGCGCGGCTCGTTGAACCTCGGCGGCATCGCGAACGTCACAGTCCGCACGAACGGCGAGCTGCTCGCGTGGGACATCGGACCCGCGAACGCGCTCATCGACACGACGGTCGGGCGGCTGTCTGGAGGGACGGAGTCGATGGACCTCGACGGCGCACGCGCCGCACGTGGTCACGTACACGACGATCTCCTCGCCGACCTGCTCGCCGAGCCGTACTACGAGCTGGCGCCGCCGAAGTCGACCGGCAAGGAGCTGTTCCACACCGAATACGTGGCCGAGCACGTGGCCCGGCTGGAGCAGCGGTCCGGCGCCGGCGTCGACGGCGACGACCTGGTCGCCACCCTCACCGAGCTCACCGCCACCCTCGCCGGCCGCACCTGTCACGACCACCAGCTCGCCGAGCTGGTGATCGCTGGCGGTGGCACGCACAACCCGACGCTGCTGGCCAGGATGCGCGCACACTGTGCGCCGGCGTCCCTGGTCCCCGTCGACACGTACGGCATCCCGGCGACCGGCAAGGAGGCGTACGCGTTCGCGCTGCTCGGCTTCCTCAGCGTGCACGGCATCGCCGGCACCGTACCGTCGGCCACCGGCGCGCGCGAGCCGTCGGTGCTCGGCTCACTCACGCCAGGCAACGAACCGTTGCGGCTGCCCACCCCGGCGACAGCGCGACCCACGCGTCTGGTGGTGGACGGCCGATGAACGACCAGAAATGGACGATCGCGCACTCGAAGGACGTACAGGACTGGTACAAGGGCCTCAACTCCGCCCACAAGGCCCGTGCCGACCAGGCCTTCGACCGGTTGCAGCAGCAGGGCCCCCAGATACGCGAACCGCACTCCAAGTCGCTCAACGGCGGCCTGTACGAGCTCCGTTTCCGGGCCCAGAACGTCAACACGCGGGTGACGTACCACCGCAACGGCAACGAGTTCCGGACCTTGACCGTGTTCCGGAAGCAGCGGCAGAACGAGCGCACGGAGGTCGAGAAGGCGCGGCTGCGGATGAAGAGCGACCGCGCTATTCTCGACCGCGCGGGGAAGGAGCAGGGCGGTTCCGGCCAGCAGCGAGGCCAAGGCGGCCGCCAGGCACAGCAGTCCCGGCAGTCACAGCAAGGCAGGAGCCAGTCGCCGCAGACCAAGGCCCAGCGAAAGCAGGCACGACGAGATCGAGGGAGGTAGCCGTGGTTTCGCACGAGGAGCTGAAGGCGCAGTACCCTCCCGACGACGCCGAGGTGTACCGCGAGGAATACGCGCGCGCGGCCCTGGAGAGCGAGCTGGTGGAGCTGTTCGTCCAGGTACGTACCCAGGCCGGGCTGAGCCAGGCGGAGCTCGCGCGGCGGATGGGCACGACCGAGGAGACCGTCGCCGAGTACGAGGACTTCGACACCATCCCGTCGGTCGACGTGTTCGCACAGCTCAGCCGCGCCACCGGCATCCCGCTGCGACTGGTCGCGGGCGAGGTCGCGAGCGTCGACCTCGGCGCCGACCGCACGCCCTAGAGAGACCGCCGATACCTATACGCATGGCGACAGTCGGCTGTTAATTCCGTTGAATTGTGCTACGTTAACGACGGAATCAGTAGACCAGGGCGTGTCCACGTCCCTACCCGGGCGAAGCGGGGAAGAATGTCCGCCGT
>WHTA01000081.1 GCA_009379825.1 Streptosporangiales bacterium | reverse complement strand
TGCTTGGCCTGCGAGCGGCAGGCCGGGCCGCAGGCCGAGCGCCGTGCTTGGCCTGCGAGCGGCAGGCCGGGCCGCAGGCCGAGCGCCGTGCTTGGCCTGCGAGCGGCAGGCCGGGCCGCAGGCCGAGCGCCGTGCTTGGCCGCCCTTCTTCGGTGTCACGCCGCCGACGATGTTCGTTCGTGCCCGCGGCCGGCATCCGCTGTCGAGTGCCAGCACACGACTCACCGCCACAAGCGCTGCCGACACGACAGCACCGTGGCGGTGGCGGCGGCGGACCCTCGCAACCAGAGCCGCTCCCCCGCAGCCACGCGCCGCCGCCGACCAGCGCACTGTCCCCGGCAGCAGGCCATCGCACTGTCACACCGCGGCCGACCAATCGCACAGCCCCACGCCGACCATCACACCGGTGCAGCAGCACCGCCGGGCAGCCCCTTCCGCAACCAGCCGAATGTCCGCATGGCCACCCCTCCCGACCACCGTCAGCACCCCCCGGCCGACCATCGAGCTGTCGCCCCGGGGGCTGAGCTCGCGCAGAGGAGCGGCCGCCGGGCAATCCTCTCCGTGACCACAGTCGGCGTCCGTCGGCTGTCTCTTCTGCGGCGGGCGCCTCCATCGGAATGCGCCGCTGCGCGGTGGCCTGGGCCGGCAACTGCGGCAGCGCGCGGTAACCAGAACGGGCCACAATCGTCGATAGGGAACGTAATCTTCGGTGACGGCAGAAATAACATGGGCAAATTCCGCGGGCTCGCCGCCAACTGCGCATTTCTTCGCCGGCCGAGACCCGGCCGCTAGTCGTCGACCGATCCTCGACGCCGTCGCTATGTGTAGTCGCTCGATGTCGTTGCCGCGACCGATCTCACTACGCGTGATCCCTTGTGACGGGTGACATACCGGGTGTTTCCTGCAGCAAGGCTACTGGCGCGTAACCCTTACTCACTACCAGTAATCAAGCGGCGGCGTTCCGCCTGCCGTGGCTGCCACCACCCTCGGTCGTAGTCCACAGCGCGTTCCTTGACACTCCGGAAGCCACGCTGGAAAAGTCTCACAACGGCAACAATTGAATAACTGCGACCTATTCGGTGCTGCGCTCAATTCAGGTGCCTAACGACGTAGCGCCCGAGGCGTCGTAATTCGTGCTGCCTTGCCATCCCGGGGAGGGGGCAGCCCGCCACGCTGGCTTTTTCCGTATAGTCAGGGGTTGAATCTTTCATCGGGTTGGCAGCTATCGGCTCAGTAGTCACATTGCCCCCAAAGGGAGCCACGATGAAGATGATCAAGCCCTCATCCAGAGCGATCACGACGGGGATCGCCGCAACGGCGCTAGTAACACTGGCTGCCGTTGCTCCCGCCGCCAACGCAGCACCAACCCCGGAGAAGGCGGGCCCGAAGCGGGCCTCGACCCTGGTCAAGGATCTCGGCACGAAGCAGACGGCAGGAACGTACCTCGACGAGAAGTCCGACTCGATGGTCGTGAACGTCACGTCGGCGTCGGCCGCGGACGCGGTACGCGACGCGGGTGCGACCCCGCGGATGGTCGAGCACAGCATGGCGCAGCTGACGTCGGTCAAGAGCTCCCTCGACGGCAGCGGCCTGATGGCCGGCACCTCGTGGGCGGTCGACCCGAAGGACAACTCCGTCACCGTGTCGACGGACAACAGCGTGTCCAAGGCCGAGCTGGCCAAGGTGAAGTCCGCGGTCTCGAAGTTCGGCGACAAGGTCACCTTGCGGCAGGCCGAGGGCACGTACTCCACGAAGATCACCGGTGGCGACGCGATCTGGGGCGACGGTGGCCGCTGCTCCCTCGGCTTCAACGTCGTCTACAACAGCGACCCGAGCAAGCACGCGTTCCTGACCGCCGGCCACTGCGGCAACGCGATCGCCACGTGGACCGAGGACGAGGGCGGCCAGACCGTACTCGGTGACACGACAGCAAGCAGCTTCCCCGACGACGACTACGCCATCGTCGACTACGACAGCAGCTACACCGACTACCCGTCCACGGTAGGCGACCAGGAGATCACCGAAGCCGGCACACCGACCGTCGGTGAGACCGTCACCCGCCGCGGCAGCACCACCGGCGTCCACGACGGCCAGGTCACCGCGCTGGACGCGACCGTGCAGTACCAGGAGGGCACCGTCTACGGGCTCATCCAGACCACGGTCTGCGCCGAGCCGGGCGACAGCGGCGGCTCCCTCCACGCGGGCAGCACGGCCTACGGCCTGACCTCGGGCGGCAGCGGTGACTGCACCTCCGGCGGGGAGACGTTCTTCCAGCCGGTCGACGAGGTACTCGAGGCGTACGACGTGTCCATCGGCTGACCGCGCAGCCGACGACTCGGACCCGGAGGGTCCGGCGCTACCGCCAGGAGCGCCGGACCCTCCGTCTTGCCCGAACCCGCGCTCACAGCTCGTCGGCGAAGCGCTGTACGGCCTGCACCGTCTTCGCCTTCGAACCGATCACCGCCACCAGGCCGGCGACACCGCAACAGGTCAACGGCGCCGCAGGTGGCGTACGCTCGGCGAGCACAGCGCGAGCACCGTGACCACGCCGATCAACACCGCGCCGCCTACCAACGTGGGCGTACCCCCACATGCACGGCCACCGGCCCAGCGACCGCACCGCCGATCGGGGCGAACGCGAACGAGCCGAACGCATCGTACGCGGACACCCGCGACAGCAACCGTGACGGGATCTCCTGCATCATGGTGGTCGACCAGCAGACCCCGAACACTCCCATGCTCACCCCGGTCGCGAACGTCGCCACGCACAGCACGGGCACCGAGAGCGGCACGGCGAGGCCGAGCAACGGTGGTATCTCGAAGAACACCGAGACGGTCGCTGCGAGCAGCATCCGCCGCGGTTGCCAGCGCAGCATGACCAACGCGCCGATGACCATGCCGAGCGACAGCGCAGCAAGGACGAAACCCCACGGCGTAGCGCCACCGAGGTCCTCCTTGGCGACGAGCGGCCCGACGACGTTCATCCCACCCAAGTGCACCGCGACGACGATCGCCGACTGCAGGACGACCACCCACAGCCACTGCCGGCCGACGAACTCGTGCCACCCCTCGCGCAGCTCGTGGACGAGGCTCGTACCCGGGATGCGGTCGACGTCGGGGGCGATGCGCATCCAGGCGCGGCACAGCGCCGCAACACCGAACGTCGCCGCGTCGAGCAGCAACGCCCACCCCGGTCCGAGCAGGCCGACGAGCAGTCCACCGACCGCAGACCCGATCACCTGGCTGGTGTTCCTGCCGAGCCGCACGGTCGCGTTTGCCTTGGAGAGCTGGTCGGCGTCGACGGTCTGCGGCAGCAGCCCCTGCTCGGCTGGGACGGTGAACCCGCCGGCGGTGCCGCGTACGGCGGCGAGCGCGACCAGGTGCCAAGGGTGCCCGGCTCCCGTCAGCACGAGCACGGCCGCCACCGCCTGCGTAACCCCCTCGGCGACGTGCGCGCACGCGAGCACCTGGTGGCGCGGCAACCGGTCGGCGATGACGCCGCCGAAGAGCAGGAACAGCACCGTAGGCAGGACGGTCACGGTAGCCGCGAAGCCGACGTGCGCCACATTGCCACCGAGCGCAAAGATGGCGAACGGCTGCGCCACGATAGCGAACGCGTCGCCGAGCCGCGAGACGGTGACAGCAGTAACGAGAAGGCGGAAGTTACGACTGCGCAGTGGTCCGGTCAGTGCGCCACAGCCGCCTCGCCCGATCTATCACCGGGACAACCTACTGCCCCAGCTCACGGCTTGTGGTACCCAGCGGCACTGCCCCAGCTCACGGCTCGTGACACCCACCGACACCGCCCCAGCTCACGGCTTGTGGCACCCAGCGGCACTGCCCCAGCTCACGGCTTGTGGCACCCAGCGGCACTGCCCCAGCTCACGGCTCGCACCGCGCACCGCCCCAGCTCACGGCTCGTGACACCCACCGACACCGCACTGCCCCAGCTCACGGCTCGTGACACCCACCGACACCGCACTGCCCCAGCTCACGGCTCGTGACACCCACCGACACCGCCCCAGCTCACGGCTCGCACCGCCCACCGGCACTGCACTGCCCCGGCTCACGGCTCAGAACTCGTAGCGGAGGATCCTCCCTACGTCGCGTAGGCCGGGGATGTGGGCCAGCACGCGCATGGCCCGCCGGCCCCTTGCGGGTAGCTCGTCGTTGCCGGGCATGTCCACGCTGCGCAGTGCGTCGAGGCACCGCAGGCCGGCGTGCCATGTCTCGAGCTCGTGCGGGTCGTCGATGCCCCAGTACAGCGTGGCGCCCGCGTTGCGCACCGCAGGCACCCGGCGTTGCAACTTGATGCCCACGCTGCCGTAGCAGTCGAAGAGCAGCTGCCCGCTTGGGAACCGACTGGTCAGCCGCTGCAGCAGTCGTCTGCCGTCGTCCTTGCGCAGGTACATCGACAGGCCCTCGAAGACGACGACCGTGGGCCGGTCGGGTGGTATCTCGGCTAACCACCAGTCGTCGACGACCGACGCACCGAGCATCCGGTAGTCGCCGCCCGGCTCGGCGAGCAGCCGCTGACGCAGCTCGATCACCTCGGGGAAGTCCACGTCGAACCACCGCACGGTGGCGGGCGGCGCGAGCCGGTGCACCCGGGTGTCCAGTCCGCAGGCAAGATGCAGCACGGTGACTCGGGGGTGGGCGGCGAGGAACTCGGTCGTCCAGTCGTCGAGCACCCGCGCGCGCAGTGCCACGCCGGCCGAGGTCGTCGGTGTCATCCGGGTGTTGCCGAAGGCGTAGTCGATCCGTTCGATCGCGGCCGCCGCCGCGGTGTCGTGCAGGATCGACCGCGGTGCTTTGCTGTCGAGTGCCCGCCCGTACAGCGTGGCGAGCATGGTCTCCTGCGCACCGGTGAAGGTGATCCGTTCGTTGGCCATGCTCGACGATAGACCGTCCGCCACTAATTGCACATGTTGCAATGCCATTGCGTGTTACGCTCCTCGCATGCGAACGGACGAGCTGGCCGGCGTCGTGTGCGTCGGCGAGACGATGGCCATGGTCACGCCCGCTGCCGTCGAACCGCTACGCACCGCCGAGTCGTTCCGGGTCGAGGTCGGCGGGGCGGAGTCCAACGTGGCGCTGTACCTGCGCGACCTGGGACACCGCGCGAGCTGGTTCAGCCGGCTCGGCGCCGACCCGCTGGGCGAGCGGGTACTCGACTACCTACGTACGCGCGGCGTGGACGTCTCGTCCGTGGTCCTCGACGACACCCGCCCAACCGGCGTCTACTTCAAGGACCCGAACCCGCACGGGACGAGCGTGCACTACTACCGGGCCGGTTCCGCAGCCAGCGGGATGGGCGCCGCCGACGCCGCGCGCCTCCCCCTGGACGACGTCGACCTCGTGCACACCACGGGCATCACCTGCGCGCTCTCGCAGTCCTGCACCGAGCTGATGACCGCGCTGTTCGACCGGTGCCACGACCGCGGTCTGCGCGTCTCGTTCGACGTCAACTATCGACCTAAGCTGTGGCCGGCAACCTTTGCGGCACAAGCGATCCAGGCGATCGCACGCCGCACCGACGTCGCGCTCGTCGGCCTGGACGAGGCAGTGACGCTGTGGGGCGTGACGAGTGCCGACGAGGTGCCCGAGCTGTTCGCGCCGTGCCCGCTGGTCGTAGTGAAGGACGCCGCCGTCGGCGCGACCGCATACCGCGACGGCACGTCGACTTACGTACCCGCCACCGAGGTCGACGTGGTCGAGCCGGTCGGCGCCGGCGACGCGTTCGCAGCGGGGTTCCTCTCTGCGCTGCTCTCCGACGCCGACCTGGCGAGCTGCCTCGCGAACGGCCACCGGGTCGCCGCACACGCGTTGTCGAGCACCGCCGACTACGTGCCGCTGCCGGAGGGGACGACGACCTGATGTCGCAGACCGTCCAGCGTGCGGTGGCGATCGTCGAGCTGGTCAGCGATCGGCCACGGACCCTGGCCGAGCTGGCCACGGCGCTCGGCGTGCACAAGTCGACTGCGCTGCGGCTGGCGGAGACCCTGATCGACACCGGGCTGGTACGCAAGGGCGGCGACCACAGGTACCTGACCGGATACCGGCTCGCCGGGCTCGCCGCGCGGGCGCGCGACCAGTTCGACCTGCAGGCCGTCGTACGGCCGCATCTGGAACGGTTGCAGGGCCGCGTCGGCGACCACACCATCCACTTCGCGGCCATCGACAGCACCTGCGTCGTCTACGTGGACAAGGTCGAGTCGCACGGCCATCTGCGGCTGTACTCCCAGATCGGCCGCCCGGTGCGGCTGCACGCGTCCGCACTCGGCAAGGTCGTACTCGCGTATCGCTCGCCCGAACAGTGCGACGAGCTGCTCGCCGGCTACGAGTTCGAACGGTCGACCGACACGACGATCACCGACCGGGCGGCGTTCGACGCCTGTCTGCACACCGTCCGCGAACGCGGGTGGGCGACCGACGACGGTGAGTTCGAACCGATGGTCAACTGCCTCGCGGCACCGGTGTGGAACCACGAGGAAGTCGTCGGCGGCGTGTCCATCACCGCACTGAAGTCACACGCCGCACTGGACGACCTGCAGGCGCAGCTGCCGGCACTGCAGACAACCGCACGCGACATCTCCAAGGAGCTAGGGCATGTCTGACGCCGACGCGTACTTCGAGCGGGCCTTCGCCAACGTCCCCGTACTCGTCATCCTGCGCGGCTATCCGCCGGACGAGACGGTCGCCCTCGCGCAGCGCGCCTGGGACGCGGGCGTCGACTGTGTCGAGGTGCCGGTGCAAACGAGCGCGGCAATCAGCGCGCTGCGCGCGGCGGCGAAGGCCGCGGCGGAGCGCGGCGTGCTGATCGGCGCGGGCACCGTGGTCACCGTCGAGCAGGCGCAGGCGTCGGTCGAGGCGGGCGCCCAGTTCACCGTGGCACCCGGCACCGACCCGGACGTCATCGCGGCGAGCCACCGCGCCGGCGCCCCGCACCTGCCCGGCGTCGCGACGGCCACGGACATCCAGCGGGCCGTGCGAGCCGGCTGCCGCTGGTTGAAGGCGTTCCCCGCCGCGACCCTGGGCGCGAGCTGGCTGAAGAACATGGCCGGCCCGTTCCATGACGTCGAGTTCGTCGCCACCGGCGGAGTGAACGCGGACAACGCGGTAACCCTCCTGGACGCAGGTGCACGCGCCGTAGCCCTCGGCTCAGCCATGGAGAAGCCGGGAGAGCTCGACCGCGCCCTCGCCGCCGTCCGCGGCCGCTGACGTTACGGGGCGCGGTAGCGCAGGGGTGGGCGTTGCCAGGCTTCCCGCAGGCCGGTCGTCACCACTGCCGCGGGTGACACGGCGAGCAGCCCACCGTCGACCGGTAGGTCGACGCCGGTGACGAAGGCGCTGCGCGAACCGGCGAGGAACGCGACCGCCTCCGCGACGTCGGCCGGACGACCGACACGGCCCAGCGGGTACGGCTCGACGCGCAACGCCTGCTCGACCGGGTCGTCCAGGCCGGGATCGTCGTCGGGCAGCACGAGGCCGGGCGAGACGCTGTTCACGCGGATGCCGTACGGCCCGTACTCCACGGCGAGCTGACGGGTGAGCGCATGGATGGCGCCCTTGGCCGCGGCGTACGCAGCGTGCCGCGGGTTGCCGACCAACCCGTTGATCGACGCGACGTTGACGATCGACCCGGACCGCTGCCGCATCATGGCCGGCAGCACCGCCCTTGTGGTGGTCTCCACCGGCCCGAGCACGCCGCCGAGCATCGCCTGCCAGGCGTGCGGTGTCGTCTCGCGCAACGCCGCCCGCTGGTACGCGGCCGCGTTGTTCACCAGCACCTCGACCCGCGCGTCCCCGAGCGCGTCGGCGACGGCATCGGCGTCGGTGACGTCGACGGCAACCGGTTGCACACCCTCGGCCGGCGCGACCGCGTTGCAGTCGAGTGCGAGCACACGGTGGCCGTCGCGGACCAACACCTCCACGACGGCGGCGCCGATACCGCGCGCTGCACCGGTGACGACCGCGACGCTCATCCCTTCGTCGCCCCCGATGTCAGGCCGCGCACGAGGAACGGCTCGAGCAGGACGAACAGCACGACCATCGGGATCATCGACACGGTGCCGGCCGCCAGCATGCCGCTCCAGTCGATGTCGTGCGCGCCGGCGAACGACATCACGCCCACCGGCAGCGTCCAGCCGTCCGGCTCGGTGATGAGCGTCCGCGCGAACAACAGGTCGCTCCACGAGAGGATCGACGCGTACACGGCGGTGGCACCGAGTCCGGGCAACGTCAGTGGCAGCACCACCCGGACGATCGCGCCGAGACGGGAGCACCCGTCGATGACCGCGGCCTCCTCCAGCTCCCTCGGCACGCTGTCGACGAAGTTCTTCAGCATCCAGGTAGTGAACGGCACCGTGACGGTGATGTCGGCGAGGATCAACGACGCCATGTTGTCGATCAGGCCGAGCTGGCTGAAGACCACGAACAGCGGGATCGACAGCATGGTGCCGGGCAGCATGCGCGCGAGCAGCAGCGTGTAGCCCATGCTCGTCGGCCCGACGCCGCGGAACCGCGACAGGCTGTACCCGGCGAACAGCGAGATGACCAGGCTGATGAGGCTCACAGCCGCGGTGACGATCAACGAGTTCAGCATCCACCGCCCCACTGGTCGTTCGGTGAGGTTCTGCACGTACGCCTGCAGCGTGAACCCATCGGTCGGGATCAGCGGTGGGTCGGTCGACAGCGTGATGGACGTCGGCAGCAGCGAGCCGACGACCATCCAGTAGACGGGAAAGATCACAATCACCGCGACCACGAGGGTGACGACGAACACCACCCCACGCTGCCGTCCCCGTCCGGGAGTGCGGCGTGGTCTAGGCGCAGCTGAGGACGCCATCAGAAGAACTGCTTTCGCATGATCGGGAACACCGCGGCGACGACCGCGAACGCGAGCAGGGTCGCCAGGATGCCGAGCGCGCTGGCCGAGCCCGGGTGGAAGAACGCGAATGCCTCGGTATAGATGCGGATCGCCCACGTCTCCGTCGCGCCGTCCGGGCCACCGCCGGTCAACGGGTAGATGAAGTCGAAGACGTGGTACGTCCACAGCCCGGTGAGGATCAACCCGAGCACGGTCGTGCCACGGATGGCCGGCCAGGTGATGTACCTGAACTGGCCCAGCGCCGACGCACCGTCGACCCGCGCCGCTTCGTACAGCTCGTTCGGGATGGCCTGCAGTGCAGCGAGCAGGATGAGGGTGAAGAACGGGAAGCCCTTCCACACCGTCGGTGCGATGACCGCGGCGAGCGCAGTCGACGGGTCGAAGTACCACTGCGGGCCAGTGTCCACCAACCCGACCGTACGGAGCAACCAGTTCACGACACCGTACGAACCGTCCAGCATGAACAGGAAGACGACGCTCGCCACCGCACCGGGCACGGCCCACGGCACGAGGATCAGCGTGCGCAGGATCCGCCGGCCGGGCATGTCACGGTTGAGCAGTAGTGCGGTGCCGAGGCCGATGAGCATGCTGAGGAACGTCGACACCACCGTGTAGACAGCCGTGATCCAGAGACTGCTGTACGTCGCAGGGTCGGTGAGCACGTGGACGTAGTTACCGAGCGTCCACGGCTGCTGGCTGATCATCGTGATGTTCATTGCCTTGCCATCGCGCAGGCTCATCTCGACGACGAGCGCGACCGGGTAGGCGATGAGACCGAGGACCAGCAACGCCGGCGGACTCAGCAGGACGTACGGGAAGCCGCGCTCGCGCAGCCGCCACCACGACGCCGCGCGCCTGTCGCGGCGCGCGACGTCCCGCGCTGCCAGCTCCGTCATGCCGAGATCGCTCGCTTGACCTTCTCCTGCAGGTCCGACAGCACGGTGCGCGTCGGCGTCGACGAGGTCTGCAGGCGGATGCAGGCGTCCATCACGTGCTTCTGGAACTCGGCGAAGTTCGCCACGATGTCCTGGTTGTCTGGCGTTGCGTCGATCGCGCTGTCGGTCGTCGACTGGAACAGCCCGAGGTGCGGCGCCTTCTTGATCATCGCGTCCGTCACCACACCCTTGCGCGGCGCCGGCACACCGTACAGCCGCGCGTAGTCGGTCTGCATCGCCGGCGTGGTCAGCGACTTGATGAACTCCCAGGCCTTGTCGGCCTTCTCCGTGTCCGTCTGCGTGGAGAGATGGATGCTGTTCGACGGGAAGCCCGGCTGCTCGAGGAACGGTGCCTTCGCCATCTTGACGTGCGGCCGCACTTCCTTCGACGCCTCGCCGATGCTCGCGTACACGAACGGGCCCTCGATCATCATCGCGAGCTTGCCGTCGAAGAACAGCGTGCGCTTCTGCTCAGACGGCACGCCCTTCGGCGAGAACTTCGCGAGCGTGCGGTAGTCCTCCATCGCCTGGACGACGACGTCGTCGGTGAAGCGGAGCTTGCTACCGGCACTCCAGCCACCACCGGCGCCATAGGTGATCCACGTCGACTCGCTGTACGTACCTGGATGCGACGTGGTCGTCGCGCCGTAGCCGAACTTGCGGTCGGCGGTGAGCTTGCGTGCCGCGGCGATTAGCTCCTTCATCGTGGTCGGCACCGCGACGCCCGCGTCCTTCAGCATCTTCTCGTTGTAGTAGAGCACCGGCGCGTACCCGAGGACGATGACGCCGGCGTTGTAGCCGTCCCACCGCATGGTCTTCTGCACCTTGGTCCAGTTGGCCAGGATGTCGGTGTCCTTCAGCCGGTCGTCGAGGTCGGCGAGCCAGCCCTGCGCGGCGAACGTGCCGAACGTCGTCGTCGGCAGGTGGACGATGTCCGGCGCCTTGTTCGCAGAGAACCGCGACGTCAAGGTGTCGGTGTAGTTGGCGTACGGCACCTGCTGGAAGTTGATCTTCACCTTCGGGTTCTTCTTCTCGAAGGCGGCGATCGCCTGCTTCCACCAGTCCTTGACGCCCGCCTCGTCGCCCTGCCAGGTCCGGAAGTCGAGGGTTAGCGGGTCGTCCGACGAGCCGCCGCATCCGGCGAGGATGCTGCCGAGCGCGGCCGAACCCGCGATCGCCAGACCGCCGAGACCTGCCCCGCGCAGGAACTGTCGTCGATCCATGTCCATGGGAACCTCCGGCGTGATGGGAAGGAGAGTGGGGTGAGGTCAGCGGGACGACCGGGCACGGCGGGCAGCCACAGCACGGTCGATCATGTCGCCGTAGCTCAGCGACTGGCGGAAGCCGAGCAGCTCGCGCGCACGCGCGTTGAGGGTCCAGTAGTTCGCGGCCGTGTCGGGCACGGTCACCTCGGCGACCGGCAGGTCCGCGCGGCGCCCCATCTCGCGGGCGAACTCGGCCAGGTCGACCAGGTCGTCCGGGCCGACGCCGAGTGTCTCGCCGACCGCACGCGGCGACTCGAGCGCGAGCATCCTCGCCGCGGCCATGTCGGTCGCGGCGAGGATGCACATGCGGGCGGGGACGCCGTCCTCGCGGGTGGCGGCGAGGAGCGCGTCCTCGTCGTCGCCGGTGTGCTTCGCGAGTGCGTCGGCGAGCTCGTGGTTGCCGGCCGCGCGTTCCTTCGCGATCCGCTTGGCGAGGAAGAACCGCGGCCCGGAGAAGAAGCTGTGCGGGTCGAGCAGCTCCTCCGCGTCTGTACGTGTGAGAACCGCAGCGTGACGTACGGCAGCTGGTACTTGCGGCCGTAGAACCGCACCAGGTCTTCGCCCAGCTGCTTCGTCATGCCGTAGTACGTGGTGGGCAGGCACGGATGGTGTTCGTCGATCGGCAGGTACGCCGGCGCGTTCTCCGGGTACACCTCGCCGGTGCTGGCGAACACGAACCTGCGCAACCTGCGGCGTGCCACCGCTTCCAGCAACCGGAAGGTACCCGCGACGTTCGAGTCGAACATCGCCGATGCGTCCGCGTCGGCCCACGACATGAACGCACCGAGGTGGATCGCCGCGTCGACGTCGTCGAACGCGGTGTCGTCCGCGGTGAGGTCCTCCAACCGGCGCGTGACGTACGTGACTCCGTCGACAGGCACAGCGGGATCGGCGCGGTCCAAGCCGGTCACCGCATGGCCCGCGTCGAGGAGCGCCCGGACGACGTGCCGTCCGATCCGTCCTGCGGCGCCAGTGACCAGGACTCGGTGAGCAGTCATGCTCAGGTGCTCCTTCGCTTCTGCCCCGTGCTCTCTGCGGTACGTGGTGGCGCGGCATGCGGCCCGAGGTAGCCCAGACCGACGCTGATGCGGTCGGCGCTCTCGATCACCAGCTGCGCGAGCTCCGCCTCACGGGCGGCGAGGTCGAGCACCGACAGCGGCCCGGAGACGGAGATGGCGGCGACGATCTGCGAGTCGCGGCCGTAGATGGCGGCCGCGACACATGCGCGGCCGGGCGCGAGCTCCTCGAGCTCGGTGGCGTAGGACCGTTGCCGTACAACGGCGAGCTCGTCGTCGAGGGCGGCGTGCGTGGTGAGGGTCTTCGGGGTGAAGCCGCGCAGCTGCGCCTCGGGCAGCAGCTCGCGCCGTTCGGCCGCCGTCAGGTCGAGCAGCAGGCACTTGCCCATGCCGGTGGCGTGCAGCGGGTTGCTCTGCCCCATCAGGGTGTACGACTTGCCGGCCGCGGGACCCTCGACGTTCAGCAGGTAGAACACCTTGTCGCCGCGGCATACGGCGACGTTCACGCCGAAGCCGTGCCGAGCCGCGAGCTGCTGCGCGATCGGCCGCGCCTCGCGGTAGACCGGGTCCTGGTTGATCGCCGCGCCGCCCAGCGTGATCAGCGCGGGGCCGAGGCGGTAGAGCTGGCTGACCGGGTCGCGCTGCACGAACTCGACCGACTCCAAGGTCGCGAGCAGCCGCGACGTGGTCGACACCCCGAGCCCGACGGTGCGCGCGACGTCGGCGACGCGTAGCTCCGCGCGGCCACCAACGCCACCGTCGAGGAAGGCCGCCAGCACGGCGGCCGAGCGCTCGACGCTCTGGTTGGTGCCCGACTCGCGGGACCCGCCACCCGTCCGCTCCGCCATCGCGCCCCTTCGAGTGATCGGCGCTCACACATTTCGCAAACGCTATGCAATATTCACGTAGACTACGCGTATAGTGATCGCTGTCAAGCGCCAGTTGGATGACGAGGGCGGGCCAAATGCGGATCTCAGCCGTGCAGACGTTCGTGCTCAAGCTGCTGCCCGAGCACGCGGACGACGTCTACCTGGGCATGCGCCGCGACGGGTCGCGGCTGGCCGCCGACGCCGGCTACGTGGTGCGCGAACCGTGGCGCAGCCTGTACTCCGCGCGCTACGAGACCGTGCTGGTGCGGCTGGAGACCGCGTGCGGCCAGGTCGGCTGGGGCGAAGCGCTCGCCCCCGTCGGCCCTGAGGTCGTCGCGACGGCGATCGACACCCTGCTAGCGCCCCAGCTGCTCGGCGCCGACCCGCGGCGCGTACGCCCCACCTCGTACGCACTGCGCGAGCTGATGCGCGAGCGCGGCCACCTGGTCGGCCACCAGGCCGACGCGCTCGCCGCGGTCGACATCGCGCTGTGGGATCTCGCCGCACGCGCACACGACACCCCGGTCGCGACGCTGCTCGGCGGCGCGTACCGCGACGTGATGCCCTGATACGTCTCCGGCCTGCCGGTGCCCACCGACGCCGAGCGCGCCGCGCTGGCCGCGCAGTGGGTGGAACGCGGCGCGACTGCGGTGAAGCTGCACCTCGGGCACGGCGTAGCCGCCGACCTCGCGACGTACGACACCGTCGCCGCCGCGGCACCCGGCCTGCGCATCGCCGTCGACGCGCACTGGGCGTACCGACGCGGCGAGGCGGTAGGCCTCGGGCGGGCCCTGGACGAGCGCGACGCGCTGTTCCTCGAGGCGCCGCTGGCACCCGAGGACGTCGCCGGGCACACCGAGCTGCAGTCGTTTCTGGCGACGTCGGTGGCCGTCGGCGAGACGCTACGCACCCGGTACGAGTTCGGCCAGTGGCTGGACGCCCGCGCGGCGTCGCTGGCCCAGCCGGACATCGGCCGTACGGGGATCACCGAGGGTATGGCGATCGCCGAGCTGGCGGCTGCCAGGCACCTGCCGGTGGCGCCGCACCACTCGGTGGGTCTCGGGCTGTCGCTGGCCGCCGGGCTGCACGTCGCGGCCGCGGCGGAGAACCTCGCCCTGTTCGAGTACCAACCGAACACGCTACGGACGGCCACCCACATCCTGCAGCACCCGCTCGACCTGTCGCCGCACGCCATCCCGTTGCCCGACGGTCCCGGCCTCGGCGTGCTGGTCGACGAAGAGTTCGTACGCGCCCACGCTGTGGGCACCAACACGGTGAAGGAGAACTGACGTGGCGGACGCCGTTTCCGGGCTGGTGCCGATCCTGGCGACACCCTTCCACGCCGACGCCCGGCTCGACCTGGACTCGCTGGCCCGGCTGGTGGACTTCCAGCTGTGGTGCGGCGTCGACGGGCTCGCCACGTTCGGCATGGCCAGCGAGGGCTTCGCGCTGACGGCGGCGGAACGTACCGAGATCCTCCGGGTGCTCAGCGGCCGCGTACCCGTCGGGATGCCGGTGGTCGCCGGTGTTAACGCCACCAGCACGGTGACGGCGATCGAGCAGGCGCTGGCCGCGCGCGACGGCGGCGCCACCGCACTGATGGTCCTGCCGCCGTTCATGGTGAAGGCGTCACCGACGCAGCTGGTCGACTTCTACGGCGCGGTCGCCACGGCCGCGCAGCTGCCGGTGATGGTGCAGGACGCACCGGGCGCGACCGGGGTCGCGATGCCGGTACCCGTCGTCGTGGAGCTGAGCAAGCTCGACGGGGTCGCGTGCGCGAAGGTCGAAGCGCAGCCGACGGCACCGAAGGTCGGCGCGGTCGTCGACGCCGCCGACGACGACTTCGCCGTACTCGGCGGCCAGAACGCGCTCTTCGCCCTGGAGGAGTACGGCCGCGGCGCCGTCGGCACCATGCCCGCGTGCGAGTTCGCGGACGCGTTGACCGCAGTGCTCACCGCCCGCGCCGAGGACCGCGAGGCGGACGCACGTAGCGGCTTCGCCCGCCTGCTCCCGTTGATCCGCTTCGGCATGCAGGGCCCGATCGCCTGGGCCGTACACAAGCAGGTGCTCGTCCGCCGCGGCGTAATCGCCGACGACGCCGTACGCCTGCCCGCCGCGCCACTCGACGCCGCGAGCGCCCGCGACCTGGACGCCATCCTCACCGACCTCGCCCTGCCGGCATTCCCCTGACACCTACCTCCCGGCGGCGGGCGCAGGCGGTCGGTCACGCCCGCTGCGGCGGCAATGGCTCGTTGTTCACCCGGCGAGGTCGTTACTGACTAGGTGCTCGACGACGCGGACGCTGCGCAGCCCGGTGTCGGCGCAGGTGGTGACGGCGTCAGCGGGATCTTCGTCTGGTGCCACGTATGCCTGGCCGATGGCGGAGCCGCCGGCGTCGCCCGTGTAGTCCAGCGTGGCGGTCCCTGGCCCGCGGATCTCGGTGAACTCGAAGCCGATCCGGGTGCCATCCAGGGACAGGACGCCGTCACCGTTGGACTCTCCACCCGCACAGGAAAGGTTCCCGGTGCTGGCGGCTCGTACCCCCGCGCGGGCTCCGTCGAGGTGCACCACGCGACCGTCCGCCTTGGTGAGGGCTCCGGTGCACTCGCCGTTCCCACGGGCCCGGGCGGCACCGAACGTGGGGCTCGGGGTCAGCTGCGGGTCGTGCACCACTGTCAGACGAAGGTCACACCTGCCGTCGAAACTCTGCACAGACGCAACTGCCGCCGCCGGCGGCGGTAACCCCAGCGCGGCCGCGAGCATCCCCATCACCAGTACCACCAGAACCCGCGTGACCATGTGTCCACCTCCGGGGAACGGGCAGGGTCACCTTAGTCCCCTACTGCCACCTTGGCAATAACGGCCGTCTAGTGTTGGGCACATGACGCTGCGGCAGACAACCCGGCGGCGACGGCGCCCGGAGGTGGCCGAGCAGGAGATCCTGGACGCCGCCACCTTGCTGTTCTCCCGCCACGTCTCCCACGAGGTCAGCGTCTCCGAGGTCATGCGACACACGACCCTGTCGCGCAAGTCGTTCTACGTCTACTTCAAAGATCGACACGACCTCCTCACCCGCCTGGTCGAGCCGATCCGCGCCGAGAGTGACGCCATGGTCGAGATGCTGCGCGACACCCGTCGCGGCGATCCGGCCGCCGCCGGGCGAGCATGCCTGCGCGCGCACGCCCGCCTGTACCTCGACCACGGACCGCTCCTTCGCGCCTTGGCCTCCGCCTCCGCACAAGACCACGACGCCAAGGCAGCCTGGGACACCTTCGTCGACCCCGTGGTAGCGGCACTGACGGAACTGATCCAGGAAGAAACCAGCGAAGGCCGCAGCAGAGGTCTCGACCCCGAGCCCACCGCACGCGCCCTCGTGGGAATGAACATCCAGTACTTCCTCGACCAGATCGTCGACAAGCACCACACCGACATCGACGCCCTCGCCGACGTCCTTCTCACCGTGTGGGTCCGAACCCTGTACGGCTGAGCCGAGCGCCATTGCTATGCTGCCTGACGTCATCGAGGCGGGTTGCCCGAGTGGCCAAAGGGAGCGGTCTGTAAAACCGTCGGCTCAGCCTACCCAGGTTCGAACCCTGGACCCGCCACCACCAGCAAGAACGGCCCCTGGCCAGCGGAAACGCTGCCCCGGGGCCGTTTCTTCGTGTCCGATCATGTCCGGCTGACCACGGCGAACTACGGCCGTCTGTGTCGAATACGTGTCAAAGTTCGGGGCCAGGCGGGGGCCAGCTGGGCCGTCATGCGGTGCCGTCGAGACCGCTGACGTCGTCGATCTTGAGTGCGTCCTCGATCCTCCGAAGGGCGGTGTCGGTCTGCCCTGAGATGCACTTGGCGTAGATGCGCAACAGCACCTCGACGCTCTGCCCGGCCCACTCCGCGATCTGCGTAGGCGGGACACCGGCGTTGAACCAGGTCGACACGCAGGCGTGTCGCAGGTCGTACGGTCGTCTGGCAAGCGGCGACGCCGCCTCACTCGGATTGAGAGCCTGCCCTCGTGCCTTGCGCCACACTCGACTCTGCGTATTGGTCGACACCGGGTTGCTGTACGGCCCGGCAATCGGCCGACCGAACCGGCCCGCCCGGTTGACGAACAGGCGCCCGTTCGGACCGGTACCGAAAGTGTCGATGTGGCGACGCAGGCTCGCTACCAGGTCCGGGCACGCCGGCACAATGCGGGTGTCGTTGCGTGCTCGGTGCTTGAGCCCCCGTACCTCCTTGGCATCGCCGCTGTCACTCCACGCTTCTCCCACCGTTTGGATGGACCCGGTGAGCAGGAGTTCACCCCAGCCTTCCTCGGGTAGTTTGCAGTCGGCTTCGCTGAGGTGGACACATTCGGCGGGGCGTAGCGCCGCGTAGTAAATGCAGTTGTAGAACGCTTCCAGCGGAGGGTAGACCTTCCGAACCGCGCTCTTGAGGCGCCGGTACTGTTCGTGGTTCACCACGACCCGGCGATCGATCGCCTCGGTGCTCTTGGGCGTCTTCCACCGGACCCGAGTCGATGGGTTTCGGTCCAGTAGCCCGATCTCTACGCCGTACAACAGCATGCCGGAGAAGACAGCGCGCTTGCGTGCGATCGTGTTCGGCGCGGCCGACTGTCCGTTCACTGTGGTGGCCAACCGGTCGAGTGCACGGCGCATCACGGTGGGGTCCTCAAGGTCGCTCACGGGCAGCGTGTTCTGAGCGACCCAGCGCAGAGCACCACTGATCTCCGGATCGGAGTCCTTCCGCTTCGACGACTTCGTGAATGCCCAGCCGTACAGGGCACGTCGAAGCGTCTTGTCGTCCGGCCTACCCCGGTCAGTCGAGAGCAACGCAGGCATGACGGTGGCGAGCGCATCGGCGATGCTCTTGCGATGCCGCGCCGACGAGTGTGGCCACTTCATCTCCACGTACTCGCATGCGAGCTCGTAGCAGGACCGGCTGAACTTGGCTCGTGCCATCGGTTCCGGGAGACCGGTGCGTTCGTCGAACGCGACCCCCTCGCGTGCTGCGGTGAGCAGCTTTGACCGGAAGCTCTCCGCGAGTTTCCGCGTGTCGAAGGTCTCCTGGAAGCGTCGTCCGGCAACGGCCCACCGGACTCGGTAGGTCGTTTTCCGGGCGCCCTCGTACTTGTCGATGGCCCAGATGCTCACGTCGTAGGAACTGCTCACGCTACGTCCTCCAGCCCGGCGAGCCACGCCTCGTACGCGGAGCGGCGGATGCGAAGCTGTCCGTTGGGCAGTTTGATGACTGGCGGGATCTTCTTGGCGGCGCGCCAGTCGTAGAAGGTGGATCGGGCGATGCCGAGTTCCGTGCAGAACTCGTCAACGGTCATGTGCCCTCGGCTGGCCCTGTGGTGGCTGACCATGAAAGGTAGTCCTCCTGGGTACGGCGGTGTGGTGGTTGTCGTGCGCCTGGTACTGCATGGGGCCTCCTCAGGTGGTAGGGACTGCACGGCAGTTCGGCCACTTCGGCCACTTCGGCCTGTTCGGTCAGGGGTCAGGTGGGTGGCCGAACTGGGTGTTCTGGGGGTTCAGTTCGGCCTGTTCGGCCAGTGTCAGGTGGGTGGCCGAACTGGGGTCGTCGTCGGTGGTGGTGTCGGTGACGCCGGGTGCGTACCAGACGGCGCGGGCGGGGAATCCTGATCGCCCGGAGGTGACTTTGCCGCGGTCGCGGGCGCGGCGTAGTGCGCGTTCGGAGATGCCGGCGGTCTTGGCGGCGTCGAGGATCTCCTCGAATGGGGCGTGTCCGTCGTGGTCGTCGAGGTAGTCCAGGAGCCACTGGGTGGTCTTGTCTCGCGAGGCCGGCGTGGTGGGTGCGCGGAGGAGGTCGTTGGCGGTGTAGTCGACGGGGCCTTCCCATTCGATGCGGGCGCACTCGTGGGTCTGGTCGCCGACGAGGTGGTAGGCGAGGCTGGCCGGCATCGGTGCGATGTTGGCTTTGATGCCGGCGACGACGGCGCGGTGTGGGTTGGCGGGGTCGTCGGGGTGGCGGGCGACGGTGTAGCCGAGGCGGGCCAGGCCGATGATGCCGATGGAGCCGCCGCCGCGGTACATCGCTTTGTCGCTGTCGCCCTTGTTGTGGTGGCGGACGATGATGACCGCGGTGCCGGTGGCTTCGGCGGCGCGGACAAGTGGGGTGAGGGCGCGGCGGACTTGCTGGTCGTTGTTGGAGTTGATGGTGCTGGCGAGGTGGTTCATCAATGGGTCGATGACCAGCAGCGTGGCCTGCTCGGCGAGCAAGGTTTCGCGGATGTGGTCGATGTCGTCGGGCAGTACGGGGAGGTCTTCGGTTTCCTCGCCGGTGACCGGGTCGGTGTCGGTCATGCCGGGCATGGTGACGATGCGGGCGAGGTCGGCGCCGGCGGCATCGCAGCGGCCACGGAGGCTGTCGGCGACGCCGTCCTCGGCGGACATGATGACGACGTTGCCGGGTTCGCAGCCGGGTTGCCCATCGGGCCACGGCTTGCCGGTGGTGATGCGGGCGGCCCAGTCGATGAGCACGGTGGACTTGCCGATGCCGGGGTCGCCCTCGAGGGTGTGGAGCTTCCCGCGGGCGAGGTAGCCGTTCCAGATCCAGCGGATCGACTCGCGCTGCACGTCGGACATCCGCACGATCTTCGGCTGGCGTCGATGGCCTCGCTCGGGGTGCAGCATGCGGATGCTGTCGGCGGGCTCGGGTGTGAGCATGGTTACGCCGCTTCTCCATCGATGCGTCGGGGGCGTTTGGCGCCGGCTTTGAGTCCGGAGGTGATGGTGCGTTCGGCTTCGCGGTGGGTGTAGGCGTCGGCGGCGATGTGGTCGGCGGCCGCGAAGCGGAGCGCGTCGCGGACGGTGGTTTCGTCGAGCGCGCCACCGGCGACGAGGTAACCAAGGTTGCGGGCGGCGACGAATAGGGCGTGGTTGCGGCCGCCTTCGGCTGCGGCGCGGACGTGTGCGACCTCGTTGCGGATCGCGGCGGCGAGGTAGACGGACAGGTGCCCAGTGCGCAGTCGCGCCGGCTTCGCAACCGGTGCGGATTGGGTGGCGAGGGCGGCGAGTTTGTCGGTCAGCCAGGCCGGCAGTTCGGCGACTGGGTGGTCGCAGGTGGTGGTGTAGGGGCGGCCATCGATGCTGGTGCCGGCGGCGACGACGTAACCACCGTGGCCGCGGGTGTCGACGAGCCAGCCGATCCCGCCGCGTTCCCCGCTGGTGTTGCGTAGCTGCCGGCCTGCGGGTTGTTGGTAGTAGAGGTGGGTGCCCCTGGAGGCGGTCTGGACGGTGTAGGTGGCTGGCGGCCATGCCTGCCCGGCGGTCGCGCAGCGATCGGCGAGCACGTCGTGACCGGTGGTGATGCCTGGCCTGGCCCACTGTGCCGGCGGTGTCTGCCCGGGCTTGGGCTGGTCGAGGTCGATGACCAGCAGACCGGAGGGGCCGCAAGCGATCCCGATTCCCCACGCCCTGGCGGTCCAGGCCGCGCGGATCCGGTCCGTATCGATGGTGGCGCGGTGTTCCCACGCGTCAACGGCGGGACGCTTGGAATTCGGTACCAGCGGGAACACGTGCCACCCACGCGCGGCGGCGGCCAACGCGGCGTCCAGTAGTGGGTGGTTCATCGGTGGCCTTTCTGGTCGTGTTCGACGGCGGCGGCGAGTTGGGTGAGTTCGCCGTAGTCGTCGCGGGTGAACAGTGCGGCGTCGATGACGGTCATCAGCCGGCGGTAGGTGCCACTGGCCGGCGAGAAGCGCGCGGCGAGCGTGACGCGGCGGATGACCTCGGCGGGTTCTTGGACATACAGGCGTCGCGGCCCGGTGCCGCGTTGACGTCGACGGTCATGCATCGAGGCGGTCTCCCTTGGTGCGGGCGGTAGGTGGGTGGCCCGGCCCGGCTGGACCGGGCCACCCGGGTGGGGTCAGTGGTTACAGCGGTGGCTGTCCAGCCACCCCTTCTTGCCATTTGCCTTGTCGCGGCGTTTCTGTTCGGCTGCCCAGGAGTGGTCCCGCAGGGCGGCCTTGACGGCCTTCTTGGCGAGGCTGTCGTTCTTGCTACTCACGGCTGGTGTGGTCCTCTCGGTGATGGTTAGAACGGTGGCTTGTCGCTGTCGTCGGTGAATCCGGGCACGCCGGCCCCAGCGTTGGCCGGCACAGGCGGGGTGCTGGCTTGCCCGGTGGCCCAGGGGTCGTTAGCCGGCGCGGTCGTGCCGTCGCCTGTCGTGGTGCGGGTGGCTCTGGTTGGTCGCGCGGTGGCCCAGCGCAGCGACGGGCCGATCTCTTCGATGTCGAGCTCGATGCGGGAGCGTTTCTCCCCTTCGGGGGTTTCCCAGCTCGATTGGCGTAGCCGCCCGGACGCGATGACTCGGTCTCCCTTGGACACGGACTCGGCGACGTGTTCGGCGACATCGCGCCAGCACGTCCCGCGCAGGAACAACGTCTCCCCGTCGCCCCACTGGCCGGTGGCCTTGTCGTAGCGGCGCGGCGTGGACGCGATGGTGACGGTGGACAATGCGATCCCGTTGGCGGTGAACCGGGTTTCGGGGTCGTCGGTGAGGTTGCCGACGACGGTGACGGGTGTATCGGTAATCACTGTGGACTGTCCTTTGCTTCGGTGGTGGTTAGCCGGCCAGCGGAAGCGCCGGCCGGTCGTCGCACCCACCAGTGGTGGGCGAAATCGAGGGCGCTGGTTTGCTGTGGTGGGCGTGAGGCGCGGGATTGAGTCGTTCCCGGTACGTGCCCGGCCGCAGGAACAGGGCGAGGTCGTCCCAATCCAGCAGCGCCAGCCGTGTCCGTCCGGGACAGGTGGTGAAGCCGGCGATGCGGTACGCGCCTGCGCCGGGCACGACGACGATGTCGCCGCCAGCGAGCTGATCGACCCGGGCACGGGTCGACCCGTACGGCCAGAGGATCACCGCAGGCCCTCCCGTCCCCATTGGTGGACGGTGACGGGGATGCCTGCGATGGCCGCGCTGGTCGCGCAGTGGCTCGCTCCGGGTGAGTGGTCGCGGATGAAGGCGATGCAGGCGTCGGCGCCGAGCGCGACCATGGCGTGGTTGCGGATCACCCCGGCGGCGCGGCGGTGGCTGCGCCAGTCGGCCGGGTGCGGTTCCTCGACCACCAGGGGGTCCTGGCGGTGGCGCTGGCACCACGCCGCGGTGAAAGCGTCGACGCCGCGATGGCACGCGCCGTGGACGACCACGAAGGTCTCGCCGGCGGCATGGGCATGGTGGCGCCAGGTGTCCAGGGCGTCCCAGACCGGGATCGGGGTCGTCCAGGTCCGGGATCCGGTGATCAGCAGCCGCGTCATGGCGCGTCCTTCCGGGTGAGCGCGATGACATGAAGGTGGTCGAGCATCTGGCTGACGTCGGTCAGCGCATCGGCAACCGGGAGGGTGGCGTGCACCTGTGCCGCGGTAACGGCATCGGGGTCGGCGAGGCGCCGGGCGACCGAGTCGAGGATTCGGGCCGCGACTTGCGCGTGGTCTTGTCCGGTCGGGTGATGGCAGTCGTAGGTGGTCATGTGTCCCCTTCATCTGTGGTCACGGTCGCTGGGCGTTGCTCCAGGGCGTGGCAGCGCCGGCAGCTGCGGTAGGTGCGCGTGGTCCAGTGCGGTGTGCCAGTCGGTCCAGTCGTGGCCGGTACGGGTGCAGGCACAGTCCGGGTACCGGATTGCCCCGGTGGTGTGCCAGCCGCGTCGGCTGGCGTCGCTGAGTGCTTCGGCGACGGCGGCGTAGTGCGGGCCACCGTCGTTGCTGGCGTGGGCACCGCAGGTGTGGCAGGTGACCTCGATGTGGACGCAAGTGGTGACGCTCATTGCTGGGTTTTCCTCCAGGGGTTGCCGCCGCGATCGGTGCGACGGGGTCGGGTGGTGGTGCGTGCGAGGAGGCGGCGGCCGAGGCGGATGCGGACGCCGGTTCCGCGGCAGCGGCTGCAGCGGCGGAACGCGCGGCGTGTGGGTGAGCGGTGCCGCTGGTGCCGCGGCACCAGCGGCAGTCCGCGAGCGGCCATACCAGGCAGGCCACCAGGTAGAGCCCGGTCGCGG
>WHTA01000080.1 GCA_009379825.1 Streptosporangiales bacterium | reverse complement strand
GGCCTGGCGGTTCACCGGCGCCTCCGGCGCGGCCGGCACCTTCGACCTGACCTGCTCGACCACGTCAGCCTGCGGCGCGGCCTGGCGGTTCACCGGCGCCTCCGGCGCGGCCGGCACCTTCGACCTGACCTGCTCGACCACGTCAGCCTGCGGCGCGGCCTGGCGGTTCACCGGCGCCTCCGGCGCGGCCGGCACCTTCGACCTGACCTGCTCGACGGTGCCCTCGGCACTGCCCTTCGCACCGTCGACGGTGCCCTGCACGTCGCCCGCGGTGCCCTGGACGTCCTTGGTCGTGTCGGTCACCTTGTCGGTGAGCTGCTGCGCGGTCTGACCGACCCGGTCCGCGTCGGGCGCACCGACCTCGTCGGCGTTCGCGACACCGGCACCGAGTACGACGAAACCACCAGCGATAAGCGAGGCCGACAACGACCTCCGAACCCATGCGTTCACAGGTGAATCCCTTCTCAAAAGTCTCTCGTGTCTTGCCTGACTGACTTGCCTGTCACCGGGCGCGTTCTGCGGTGACCCTGCGGTTGCGGCAGGGCGGTCAGTCGGGAGAGACCGGGGGTTTCACTGCGTCGTTCGACAACGTGGGCCCGCGCGGGGCACTGGACAGGACGAGCGGCGTACCTGCGGCCGCCGTCCCCGGCACTGCGCCGAGCGTGGCGACCGGCGCGTTCCCCGCTCCGGTCTGCACGCTCGACGACGGGCCGGTGTTCGCCGCGTACGGAAGTCCGAGCTGCCCGGGCCAGCTGGGCAGCTGCGGTGACCTGCGCTCGGCGTCGTTCGTCTGGACGGACTGCTCACGGTGCGGCGTCGCGGCGGTCGGCAGCGACCGCGAGACGTACGCCGACATGCTGTCGCCCGCGGCGGCGCCGGGAACCTCGGCCACGGCGCCCGGCACGACGGCCGACTGCCCGGCCTCGGGCTGCAGCCCGTCACCTGGCTCTTCGCCCGGCTGCTCGGACGCGCCGGGCAGCAGCTCGTGCGGCCACACCGGCTCGGTCGGCCACTCGTCCGGCCACACCGAGTCGTCCGGCTTCGGCCACACCGAGCTGTCCGGCTTCGGGCACACCGAGCTGTCCGGCTTCGGGCACTCGACGCCGGACGGGGCCAGCTCGTCCCCGGCGTCGCGCAGCGTCTCGATGACCGGCGCGTCCTTCAGCCGCGGCCGGTCGCGGTCGCCGGTGTCGGCGATCCGGTCGGCCACCGCCTCGGACGGCCGCGACTCCTCGGTCGCGGCCGTCTCCCGGTGGTCACCGGCATCCCGGTGTTGAGTTGCGCTCGTAGCTCGGTCGGCAGTGGCCCGCGCCGCGTCGGCGATGGTGGTGGGATCGAGCCGATGCTCGGCTGCGGGGCGCTCACTGGCCGCTACGGGGCTTGCATCGAAGACGGCCAGGACTGCCCAGCCGGCGAGGCAGAACGCGCCGGCGATGAGCAGCCGGCCGATCGTTCTGCGGGCGCGCGCACAGGCGGAGACCGCAGCGGCATTGCGCTGCGCTGCGACGCCTCGGCGACCCATTGGCACCTTCCGTAACGGACACGAGCTACGAGCCAAGAACCACTACCGCTTGTCACGACAAGCAGTAGAACCGCTACAGCCCGTACTACTCGTCACATCGTGTGCCACCCCCGTTGCCGTTACGGCTGCCGCGAAAGTCGTTGCGGGGAAATTTTCTTCACCGCAAGTCATCGCGGCGACAGCCCCGGTACAGGCCGAGAGCCGACGAGACGTCTACGCGTTGTTCACGCTCTGCAACGAGCGTGGTGCAGTTTGCACTTCTGCCAACAGAGCGTATTCTCCCGACTACGTCTAGATCTTCTTCCTCCTGATAGCCCCAGAGGTCTAGGCAGACGCCCCTCTCACGTCGTAGAGCAACAAGGAAGGTCAACCCATGGCCCCGTGGGTCCGACGGTCGCTGCGTGTCGCCGCCATCAGCCTCGGCTGTGTGCTCGTCGGCAGCGCCACCGCCCCGAATGCCGTTGCCGCCGTCCAGTCCAGCTCGAGCTCCGCATCCCCATCCGCGAGCCCGAGCGAGTCCCAGAGCAGCTCACCCACCGAGTCGACGACGACCCCAAGCGAGGACCCCAGCCCCTCGTCCAGCTCGTCGTCGTCGAGCACCTCGACCTCGCCGTCGCAGCCGCGCCCGAGCCAACCGGGCAGCACGGAGCCGACGAGCGGCACGCCGTCCAACGACGGCTCGTCGAGTCCGGGCGGGTCGCAGAGCGCGAGCCGGATGATGGCGCCGAACACGCCGCCGCCGGACTGGCCGATCCCGCCCGGCCCGGGTGACGAGGAAGACCCCGTCGAAGGCGACAACGCGAAGTCGCCGCGGCCGCAGACCACGGTCGGCGGCGGTGAGAAGTCCGGCGACGCCGACGGCGGCAGCGCCGGCAAGAGCGGCCGCGACGGCGGCGACGGCGACGGCGACGGCGGCCGCGGCGGCTCCGACGACACCGAGCCGACCGGCGGCGTCGCCGCCGGTAGCGGCAGCACCGTGGGAGGCCCGCTCAACATGGCCCTGATCCTGCTCGGCTTCGGCTTCCTCGCCGTCGGCACCGGCCTGTTCGTCCAGCTGCGGATGCGGTCCAGGCGGCGGCCAAGGCGCAGCTGATGCCCGCTCGCCGAACGCGTTCCCGGTTCGGGCAGGTCGTCGCCGGTCTCTTCGTCGCGACGGGGCTCACCGCACTCGGCGTCGCCGGCTACCAGCTGGCGTTCGCTCCCCGCGGCGGCCTCATCGTGAGCGCGGACGACCACGACCCGAACTGGCGGGGCAGCAGCGGCGACCGGGTACTCGACCGGTCAAGGCCGACGACGCTGCGCGTCCCCCGCATCGACGTCCGCACCGACCTGGTGCGGCTGTCGAAGGACGGCAAAGGTGTGCTCGACGCGCCGAAGACCGGCGACAAGGCCGGCTGGTACCGCAAGTCCGCGACGCCCGGCGAGGCCGGCACCTCGGTCATCGCCGGGCACGTGGACTGGACCGACGGGCCCGCGGTCTTCTACGAACTCGGCGAACTCGAGCCAGGTGACGTCATAAAGGTGCGCCGCGCCGACGGCCGGCGCACCACGTACACCGTGCACGCCACCCGGCAGTACGCGAAGAACGACTTCCCGTCGAAGCTCGTCTACGGCGACACCCCGGCGGCCCAGCTGCGCCTGATCACCTGCGGTGGGGCGTTCAGCAACGGGCACTACGTCGACAATATCGTGGTGTTCGCCCACCTGACCGACGTCGGCTGACCCACCCGAGACGTCGGACGCGAGAGGGCGCTCCCACCAGCGGTGGGAGCGCCCTCGACGCGTATGCCTGCGGTCAGCTGCAGCCGCTGGTGCTGCCGCATCCCTCGCAGACGTAGCAGCTACCCGCCGGCCGCATCTTCGTGCCACAGGTGAAGCACATCGGCGCGTCGGCGACCTTGCCCTGCACCGCTTCGAGCAGCTCGGCAGACGAGCCGACCTTCGGCGGCGTCGACTTGCTGGTCTTCTTCTCCGCCGGCTCCTCGGTCGTCGCGGCCGACTGAGCCAGCGAGTCGGTGTCGACGTCGTCGTTGCCCTGCGTGGAGCTCTCGTTGTCCAGCGCGGCCGTGCGCTCGGAGACGGACAGGATGTTCATCGCCGCCCTGGTCTCGTACGGCAGGTGGTCGAGCGCGAGCCGGCGGAAGACGTAGTCCATGATCGACTGCGCCATCCGGATGTCCGGGTCGTCGGTGAGACCCGCCGGCTCGAACCGCAGGTTGGTGAACTGCCGGACGAACGTCTCCAGCGGCACGCCGTACTGCAGGCCGGTGGAGATGGCGATGGAGAACGCGTCCATCACGCCGGCCAGCGTCGACCCCTGCTTGCCCAACTTGAGGAAGACCTCGCCGAGCCCGTTGTCGGGGTAGCTGCCCGCGGTCATGAAGCCTTCGGCGCCTGCCACGGAGAACTTCGTGACCGTGGCCGGGCGCTGCTTCGGCAGCTTCTTCCTCGTCGGCCGGGCCGCGCCGTCCTCGGCGTCGATCTCGGCCTCGCTGGCCTCGGTCTTCGCCGTGGCCAGCGGCTGGCCGACCTTGCAGTTGTCGCGGTAGATCGCCAGCGCCTTCAGGCCAAGCCGCCAGCCCTGCAGGTAGATGTCCCTGACGTCCTCGACGGTCGCCTGCTCCGGCATGTTGACGGTCTTCGAGATCGCGCCGGAGACGAACGGCTGCACCGCGGCCATCATGCGCACGTGCCCCATCGGCTTGATGGCACGCTCGCCCATCGCGCAGTCGAACACCTCGTAGTGCTCCTCACGCAGGCCGGGCGCGTCGATCACGTGGCCGTGCTCGGAGATGTACTCGACGATCGCCTCGACCTGCTCCTGCTGGTAACCCAGCTTCGTCAGCGCACGCGGCACGGTCTGGTTGACGATCTGCATCGACCCGCCACCGACGAGCTTCTTGAACTTCAGCAGCGAGAAGTCCGGCTCGATGCCGGTCGTGTCGCAGTCCATCATGAAGCCGATGGTGCCGGTCGGCGCGATCACCGACGCCTGCGCGTTGCGGTAACCGGTCACCTCGCCGAGCCGCACCGCCTCGGTCCACACCTCGCCGGCGGCGCGCAGCAGCTTCTTGTCCTCGTCACCGACGTACCTGGCGGCGTCGTTGGCCGCGGCGTGCTTGCGGATCACCCGGTTGTGCGCGGACGCGTTGCGCGCGTAGCCCTCGTACGGGCCGACGGCGGCCGCCAGCTCGGCGGACCGCTTGTACGCGGTGCCGGTCATCAGCGACGAGATGCCGGCGGCCAGCGCCCGCCCGCCGTCGGAGTCGTAGCCGTGCCCGGTGGCCATCAGCAGCGCGCCGAGGTTCGCGTAGCCGATGCCGAGCTGGCGGTACGCCCGCGTCGTCTCGCCGATCTTCTCGGTCGGGAAGTCCGCGAAGCAGATGGAGATGTCCATCGCCGTGCTGACCAGCTCGACCGCCTTGCGGAAGGTGTCCGCGTCGAAGGTGTCGTCCGGACGGAGGAACGCCATCAGGTTCATGCTGGCCAGGTTGCAGCTGGAGTTGTCCAGGTGCATGTACTCGCTGCATGGGTTCGACCCGGTGATCCGGCCGGTCTCCGGGCAGGTGTGCCAGTCGTTGATGGTGTCGTCGTACTGGATGCCGGGGTCGGCGCACTCCCATGCGGCCTGCGTCATCTTGTGGAAGATGTTGCGGGCGTTGACAGTGTCGATGACGTCACCGCTGAGCCGCCCCCGCAGCCCGAAGTCGCCGTCGTTCTCCACGGCGCGCATGAACTCGTCGGTGACCCGCACCGAGTTGTTCGCGTTCTGGTACTGCACCGAGCTGGAGTCCTTGCCGGCGAGCTCCATGTCGAAGCCGGCGTCGCGTAGCGCACGGATCTTCTTCTCCTCGTGCGCCTTCGTGTCGATGAACTCCTCGACGTCTGGGTGGTCGACGTCCAGGATCACCATCTTCGCCGCACGCCGAGTCGCACCACCGGACTTGATCGTGCCAGCCGACGCGTCCGCGCCGCGCATGAAGGAAACCGGACCGCTCGCGGTGCCGCCGGAGGAGAGCAGCTCCTTGCTCGACCGGATCCTGGACAGGTTCAGGCCCGCGCCAGAACCGCCCTTGAAGATGAAGCCTTCTTCCTTGTACCACTCAAGGATCGACTCCATCGTGTCGTCGACGGAGAGGATGAAGCACGCGGAGACCTGCTGCGGAGCGGTCGTGCCGACGTTGAACCACACCGGGCTGTTGAAGCTGAACACCTGTTTGACGAGCATCCACTTGAGCTCGTGGTCGAAGACCTCGGCGTCGGCGGCGCTGGCGAAGTAGCCGTTCTCCCACCCGGCGGCCACGTACTTGTCGACGACCCGGTTGACCAGCTGCTTCAGGCTCGCCTCCCGCTGCTGGCTGCCGAGCGCGCCGCGGAAGTACTTGCTGGTCACGATGTTGACGGCGTTCTGGCTCCAGGAAGCGGGGAACTCGACGCCCCGCTGCTCGAAGTTGACCGAGCCGTCCTTCCAGTTCGTCATGACGACATCGCGCCGCACCCACTCGACCTCGTCGTACGGGTGCTTGCCGGCCGTGGTGAAGACGCGCTGCACACGCAGCCCCTGCGGCGCCGACTGAGACCGCTTCTTCCGCTCTGTCCCCTCAGTCGGCCCGCTCACCGTCTCCGTCATGCGTTCCTCCTCCGTTACTGGTCCCCCCGGACAGCTCCCCCGCCGCTGCATGTGTCGGACGAGGCCGGTGGTGCTGGTGTTGCGCGTGATACGCGCTGGGTGTCCTATGAAGATGTGTTGCGAGAACTGTTGGCTAGCCCCCCTGGCCAACCAGAACGCGTTCGACCCGCTCGGCCGCGGCCTGGCGCAACGCCGCGATCTCCGTCTCGAAATCGGCGAGCGACTCGAACCCTCGGTACACCGAGGCGAACCGGAGATAGGCGACCTCGTCGAGTTCGCGCAGTGGCGCCAGGACGGCGAGCCCCACCTCGTGGCTGGGGATCTCCGCGACACCACGCCCCCGGATCTCTTCCTCCACCTGTTGTGCCAGCCGCGCGAGCGCGTCCACGTCGACCGGTCGTCCCTTGCACGCCTTGTGCACGCCGGAGACGACCTTCTCCCTGGAGAACGCCTCCGCGACCCCGGACCGTTTCACCACGTTGAGCGTCACGGTCTCGGTCGTGGTCAGTCGCCGGCAGCACTCGGGGCACTGCCTACGACGCCGAATCAGGGTGCCGTCGTCATTCACCCGGCTGTCGACAACACGGGTATCAGGGTGATGGCAGAACGGGCAGTGCATAACCCCGTGGCCCCCTTCTGTGGACAGTCCTGTGGATCCACACTCGCATCCTGTGGATGAGTTGTGGATCCACTGTGGACCGCAGAACACAACCTGTGGAGAACTTACATCCGTGTAACTACTAGATGTAGGGGTCACGTTAGCACTCCACCGGACCGATGCAAGCTCCCCGGGCCGCCCACCACCGGCGCCACCCGCCCGTCCCCCGTTTACCCAGGTCAATCCAGCCCCACCCGCCCCATCCCCAACCACCCCACGGCGTGTCGACCCCCAACCACCCCGCCGACGGCGCCGCCCGCACCCCCGGAATGCCGACCGACCCCGACCACCCCGAGACGGCGCCGGCCGCCGGGTGGTGCCGGATGCCGGGTGGTGCCGGATGCCGGGTGATGCCGGGTGCCGAGTGGTGCCGGATACCGGGCGGCGCCCAGTGCCGAGTAGTGCCGGGTGCCGGGGTGGCGCCCAGTGCCGGGTGGTACCCGGTGGTATGGCCCGGCTGGGTGGCGCCGCAGGGAGCCGAGGTGGCGCCGCAGGGAGCCGAGGTGGCGCCGCCGGGAGCCGTCCGGCTCCCTTGGGAGCCGGACCGGCGGGCGGCGCCGCCCGCCGGATGGTGTGCCGGCAGGAAGCACCAGCTAACCGACCAGGTCACGGGCGGTCCGTCCATGTAGCACGGCGGCACCCGACCTGAGCCACGGTGCCGCCGAAGCACCCGCGAGACCCGACCTGGTCGCTGTCACGGCGGCGACACCAGGCGTCCACCCGCCGGGGCGGTCGGGCTGCTGGCCGGCGCCGGCCACGGGTGTCGGCCAGGTTGGCCGGGGTTACCGAGTGCCGACCGGCACCACGAGCTGCTGGCCGGGCTCTACCTTGCTGCCGTGCAGGTCGTTGGTCTCCTTGATCTGCTCGATCGTCGCGCGCGGGTCGCGGTCAGCGGCTACGTCGGCGGCGATGCTCCACAGGGTGTCGCCGTCGCCGACGATGACGGTGATGGTCTCCGGGGAGTCGGTGGCGGCGCCGCTTGCGGTTGCCGCGCCCCACCCGATCGCCGCCGCGGTCACCAGGACGACCAGCAAGCCGAGCAGCACGGCGCGTCCGCGCCGGGTGAGCCGCCACCCGACGTTGGCGGCACCCGACGACACGGCCGCACGCCCCAGCGGGGACGCCGGGCGGCTGGGCCGCGGGACTACCGCACCGCTGGTCGTAGGCGGTGCGGGCTCGGCCGCCGGCTCGTCGGGTACCACGGACAGTCGGGGGCGGCGGGCGGACGGTCTTGCGGCGCGCGGGACCGGGGTCCCGGACCGTGGCGGCTCCAGGTCGAAGGCGACACCTGCACTTGCACTCATCGCTTCCTCCGTGCGTACGCACCCGCTACTTGATAGCCTGCCGAACATGCGTTCGATCGAATGTATGTACGAAGTTCTACCAGCCTCCACCGACAACTGCCAGACTCTTTCGAACAAATGTTTGAAGTGTCGCGCGGCGGGCCGTTAAGGTGCAGGGCAGTTGAGGTGAGGAGGACGCGGTGACCGAAGGCAAGACTGGCTCGACCAGGCGATCGGCCTCGCCGGGCAAGAACTCGCCGGGCAAGAAGAAGGCCGGCCGGCCGCCGAAGAGCGCCGAGGTGCACGAACTGCCCGACGGTCCGGCCGACGCGTCCGGCCTCACGCCGCGTCAGCGGCGAGTGCTCGAGGTGATCAGGACTTCGGTGAAGGAACGCGGCTACCCACCGTCGATGCGGGAGATCGGGGAGGCGGTCGGCCTCACCTCCGTCTCCAGCGTGTCGCACCAGCTGCGGCAGCTGCAGGCGAAGGGCTACCTGCGCCGCGACGCCAACCGCCCGCGTGCGGTGGAGATGAAGATGCCCACGTCGGCGGAGCCGGCGGCCGAGGTGCCGCCGGACGAGACCGACGCGGGTGACGACCGCCCACAGGCCGCGTACGTCCCCGTCGTCGGTCGGATCGCCGCCGGTGGGCCGATCCTCGCCGAGCAGGCGGTGGAAGAGGTTTTCCCGCTGCCGCGGCAGGTCGTCGGCGACGGCACGTTGTTCCTGCTCAAGGTCCGTGGTGACTCCATGATCGACGCCGCGATCTGCGAGGACGACTGGGTCGTGGTGCGGCAGCAGAACGACGCGGACAACGGCGACGTGGTGGCCGCCATGATCGACGGCGAGGCCACCGTCAAGACGTTCAAGCACCGTGACGGCCACGTCTGGCTGCTGCCGCAGAACCCGGCGTACGAGCCGATCCCCGGCGACCAGGCGACCGTGCTCGGCAAGGTGGTCGCCGTACTGCGGCGGGTCTGACCACCACACACCGTGCACCGTGGTCCAGCATGCCGGTGCCTCGGTAATCTACGCTCAACATGTGGCCAGTGAAGGCGAGACGAACTCGTCCGAGGAGCAGGTGACCGGCCAGCCGACCGGCTGGCCGGAGATCGACTTCGCCGCGGTGATCGATCTGACCCAGCGCCTCGTCCGTGTTCCCAGCGTGCACGACCCGGATCGGGAGCGCTCCGAGGAGCCCGCCGCCGCCGTCGTGGCGGAGGTCATGCGGGAGTTCGGCTGGGAACCGGTGCTCGAGGAGGTCAGCCCCGGCCGGCCGAACGTGCACGCGGTCGTCGACGGCGGCATGCCAGGGCCCACACTGCTGTTCGAGGGCCACACCGACGTGGTCAGCGAGCAGCCCGAGGACGCCTGGACCGTCCCGCCGTTCGACGCGGAGATCCGCGACGGCCGGCTGTACGGGCGGGGCAGCGCGGACATGAAGAGCGGCGTCGCCGCGATGCTCCACGCCACCCGCGCCATCGAGCAGGCGGGCCCGTTCCCCGGCCGGATAAAGGTCGCCGCGCTCTGCGACGAAGAGGGCACGATGAGCGGCGTCAAGCACTTCGTCGCACAGGGCCACGCCGCCGACTGCGCCGCCGCGATCGTCTGCGAGCCCGAGGCCGAGGAGGTCTGCACGTCGTCCAAGGGCAGCATCCGGCTGCGCATCGACCTGCGCGGCCGGATGGCGCACGGCGCGATGCCCGACCACGGCGCCAACCCCATCCCCGTGCTCGGCCGGCTGCTGGTGTGGTGCGCCGCGCACGAGGCTGAGCTGCGCCGCCGGCACGGCCGCCATCCCACCCTCGGCACGACCACCGTCACCGCCACGGTGATCGGCGGCGGCGACTTCACCCAGCACAACCTCATCCCGGCCGACGGCGCGCTCGGCCTGGACATCAGGACCGTCCCCGGCGTCGACCACGCGGCGCTGGTCCGCGAGATCACGGAGAACGTGGAGAACTACGCGTACGTCGGCTGGGTCGGCGGCACAGTGACGGTCATCGACGACCGCCCCGCCACCGACACCCCGGAGAACTCGCCGGTCATCCAGGCGGTCATGGCCGGTCACCGCGACGTCACCGGGGTGAACCCGACGATCGGCGGCGTGCCGGGCGCCACCGACGGCACGGTGCTGTGGCGGGACGCGAAGCTGCCGGTCGCCGTCTACGGCCCCGGCGACAAGTGGATCGCCCACCAGGCGGACGAGTACGTCGAGGTGGACGACGTCAAGCGCAAGGCCGAGGTGTACGCACGGGCCGCGCACCACTTCTTCCTGCTGCACGGCCCGGAGCCCACGGATACCGAGGACGCCGACGCGGCGGAACAGCAGTAGCCGTGCCTGGCACGGACACCGCGTTCGCCGTCGGGCACTACGAGCGCACGGACGAGGGCTGGCTCACCGGCACCACCGTGGTGCTCTGCCCACCCGGCACCGTCGGCGGCGTGGACCAGCGCGGCGGCGCGCCCGGCACCAGGGAGACCGACCTGCTCGACCCCCGCAACCTGGTCGACCGGGTGGACGCCGTGCTGCTCACCGGCGGCAGCGCGTACGGCTTGGACGCGGCCACCGGGGTGATGCACTGGCTCGCCGAACACGGCCGCGGCTGGCCGATCGGCTCCGATCCGACGCACGTCGTGCCCATCGTGCCCGGCGCGGTCATCTTCGACCTCGACCACGGGCAGTGGGGCAACCGCCCGGACGCCGAGTTCGGCCGGCTGGCCTGTGTGGCCGCCCGCCCGGTGTCCGCGGCCGCCCCGCCGACGCGCGGCACCGTCGGAGCGGGCACCGGCGCCGGGGTAGGCGGGCTGAAGGGCGGCATCGGCTGGGCGACCACGCAGCTCGGCGACACCACCGTCGCCGCGCTCGCCGTGGTGAACGCCGTCGGCTCCGCCGTGCACCCGGACACCGGCCGGCTGCTCGCCGACCTCGACCACACGCTGCCCACACCGACCGCGGAGGAGAGCGCACGCCTGCCGCGCGGCCGACAGCTGCCGCTGAACACCACGCTCGGCGTGGTGCTCACCAACGCCCGCCTCGACAAGGCGCAGTGCCAGAAGGTGGCCGGCATCGCGCAGGACGGCCTGGCGCGGGCGGTGCGCCCGGCACACACCATGGTCGACGGCGACAGCATCTTCGCGCTCGCCTCAGGCGAGACCGACATTGCGGACGTCCAGGCGTACAACGAGCTGCTCGCCGCCGCCGCGGACACGTTCACCTACGCCGTACGCGACGCCGTGCTCACCGCGAGCTCGGCCGGCGGCATGCCCGCCTACCTGGAGATCTGCTCGTCCGTCCGACCCGCGGGCGGCTGACCTGACCAGATCACCCATCCCGGGCAACTGCGACGATAGGGCTCGAGCTCCTGGGGAAGGACTGCTGAATGCGCCGCACGTACGTCGCCCTGCTGGCCGCCGCCGCGATGCTGGTCGGCTGCGGCGGATCGCCCGGCGACTCCGCGTCGACCACCGAGGCGACGTCGACCGGCGGGAGCACGCCGGCGACGCCGAGCTCGACGGTGACCCCGATGCCCGGTGGCTGGGGGCCGAACGAGGCCGAGCTGATCGAGGCGGCCGGGATGGTCGACGAGATGTCCAGGAAGGAGAAGGTCGGCAGCCTGCTGATGCCGCAGTTCTACGGCTACTCGGCGACGAAGGTCACCGACGAGCAGGCCGGCCAGAACAAGAGCTCGCTCGGTGTACGTACGGCCGCCGCGGCGATCAAGCGCTACCACCTCGGCGGCGCCATCGTGATGACGCAGAACATCGACGACGCCAAGCAGGTGAAGCGGCTCAACGACGGCCTCGCCGCGACCGCAGACCCGGACCTGCCGCTGCTGCTCGGCGTCGACCAGGAGGGCGGCATCGTCCAGCGGGTGACGAAGGGAGCGACCAAGTATCCCGCCGCCCGCACCATCGGCAAGACCGGCAAGCCCGCGAACGCGCGGCTGCTCGCCGAGGCCAACGGCACCGAGCTGCGCGCGATGGGCTTCACCCTCGACTTCGCACCGGTCGCGGACGTCGGCTTCGACAGCCCGGCGATCGGCAACCGTGCGTACGCCGACGGCCCGAAGCGGGTCGGCGCGATGGCCACCGCCGCCACGAACGGGTACCGGGCCGCCGGCATCGTCCCCGTGGTCAAGCACTTCCCCGGCCACGGCAGCGCCACCACCGACAGCCACGAAGAGCTACCGCAGATCACCCGCAGCAAGCAGCAGCTGCGCAAGACCGACCTGCCGCCGTTCGAGCGGGCGATCGACGCGCAGGTGCCCGCGGTGCTCAGCGGCCACCTCGACATGCGCGCCATCGACCCCGGCACCCCGTCGACGCTGAGCAAGCCGGTGGTGACCGGCATGCTGCGCAAGGACCTCGGCTTCGACGGCGTCACCATCACCGACTCGCAGGTCATGCAGCCGATCCTCGACAAGTACGGTGCGGGCGAGGCGGCCGTGCGTTCGGTGCTGGCCGGACAGGACATCGTGCTGATGCCGGCCAACCTGGGCAAGGCGTACAACGCGCTGCTCACTGCGGCCAGGTCGGGACGGCTGTCGGCGAACCGGCTGGACGCCGCCGCCACCAGGGTGACCGCGTTGCGGCTGTACGCCAAACGCATCGGCGCCGACCGACCCAGCTGGTCGGAGGTGCCGTGGGCGAAGCACCGCGGGTACGTACGGCAGGTGGAGGCGGAAGCCGGATAACCGACCACGCAGTGGTCGACACATGGCCAAACCGTGCCATGCGGGCCGTTCGTGCACCTGACACTGATAGCGTTCGGCCGTGTCGAACTACCCGAACCAGCCACCGGTACCGCCACAAGAACCGCAGCAGTTCGGGCGGACAACCGGCCCGAGCGCGATGCCACCGCAGGAGCCGGGCTCGCTCGTGGTCATCGTGGGTGGCCAACCCCGCCAGTTCCAGCGCGGTGAGACGGTCCTGATCGGGCGCAGCCCGGACTGCCAGATCCTGCTCGACGACAACCGGATGTCGCGGCACCACGCCCAGATCGCGTACGAAGAGGACGGCTGGGTGCTGCGCGACCTGGGCAGCCGCAACGGCACGTTCATCGGGCCGACCCGGGTCGTGCGGTTGAACATCGCGGAACCCTGCGCGGTGCGGTTCGGCAACCCCACCAACGGCCAGCTGGTCGTGCTGCAGCCCGGTACGTCGGCAAGCGGCCCCGTCGCGCAGGTGCCGATGGCCGAGGCGCCGCAGATGCGCGAGCCGTCGTCCACACACCAGGTGGCCAACCAGATCAAGCTGGGCCGGGCACCGGACAACGACATCGTCCTCGGCGACCTGCTCGCATCGCGCTACCACACGGAGGTCAGGCGCACCCAGGGCGGCTTCGAGGTCATCGACCTGGCCAGCCGCAACGGCACGTACCTCAACGGCCAGCGGGTCTCTCAGGCACCGTTCGCGCCCGGCGACCTGCTCTCCATCGGCCACCACCAGTTCGTGCTGCGCGACCAGCAGCTGGTCGAGTACGTCGACGAGGGCCGCGTCTCGCTGCGCGCCGAGGACCTGACCGTGACGGTCGGCAACAACGTCACCATCCTGGACCGCGTCGGCTTCACGCTCGACGAGTGCAGCCTGGTCGCGGTCGTCGGGCCGTCAGGCGCGGGCAAGTCCACCATGCTGAACGCGATGACCGGCACCAAGCCGGCCACCAGCGGGCGGGTCATCTACGAGGGCCGCGACCTCTACGACAACTACGAGGACCTGCGCCACCGGATCGGCCTGGTACCGCAGGACGACATCCTGCACCGGCAGCTCACCGTCAAGAAGGCACTGGAATACGCGGCCGCGCTGCGCTTCCCCGACGACGTGAGCAAGCAGGAACGACAGCAGCGGATCGCGGAGACCTGTGCCTCGCTCGGCCTCACCGAGCACATCGAGAAGCGCATCACGCAGCTCTCCGGCGGGCAGCGCAAGCGCGTCTCCGTCGCGCTCGAGCTGCTCACCCAGCCGTCGCTGCTGTACCTGGACGAGCCGACGTCCGGTCTCGACCCCGGCCTGGACAAGCAGGTGATGACCGAGCTGCGCAGGCTCGCCGACGACGGCCGCACCGTCATCGTCGTCACGCACAGCGTGCTCAACCTGGACATGTGCGACCGGGTGCTGCTGCTCGCGCCAGGCGGCAAGACCGCGTACTTCGGCCCGCCGGGCCAGCCGCTGCTGAACCAGTTCAGGGCCGACGACTACTCGACCGTGTTCCAGATGGTGACCAACGAGCCGGACCGGTGGCAGGAGGCATACCGCCAGTCGCCGTACTACCGGCAGTACGGCGGCGCGCCCGAGACGCACAACGACTTCCAGCGGATGGCCACGTCGACGGCACCGACGAAGGCGCGGCGACAGCAGAACATCTTCAAGCAGTTCTGGATCCTGTGCCGGCGCATGGTGTCCGTCACCGTCGCGGACAAGGCGTACGCGGGGTTCGTGTTCGGCTCGCCGATCCTGCTCGCGCTGCTCACCCACACCGTGCCGGCCAACGACTGGGGCCTGCAGGTACCTGACGACTTCAGGGAACGATCGGCAGAACCACAGCAGTTGTTGCTGATGCTCGTGCTCGGCGCCTGTCTCATCGGCACAGCCGTCGCGATCAGGGAGCTGGTCGGCGAGATAGCCATCTACAAACGAGAACGCCTGGTCGGCCTCTCGCCCGGCGCCTACCTGGCGAGCAAGCTCTTCATCTTCGGCATCATCAACATCTTCCAGGCACACATCCTGGTGTTGGCCGGCCTCGCCGGGCGGAAGCTGCCGGACGACCCGCTCATCTTCCCGTTCGGCTGGATGGAGCTGGTCTTCGCGATCGCCGTGCTGACGATCACGTCGACGACGCTCGGCCTGCTGGTCTCGTCACGGGTCACGAGCAACCAGCAGACGATGCCGATCCTCGTGGTGATCGTCATGGGTCAGCTGGTGTTCACCGGTGGCCTGTTCAAGATCATCGAGCGGGGCGGCCTGGAGCAGGCGTCCTGGCTGTTCCCGGCGCGGTGGGGCTACTCCGCGGTCGCAGCGACGGCGGACCTGCGCAACGCCATGCGGATGGAGTTCGAGGATCCGCTGTGGGAGCACGAGCCGGAGACCTGGCTGCTGGTGATCAGCATCATGGTGCTGCAGGCTGTCGTACTCACCATCGCCACCAGGCTGATGCTGATCACGCACGAGCCGTCGAGGAGCAAGGGCAGCAAGAAGCCGCCGATCCCACCCGGGTACTACGCCCAGCAGGGTGGCTACCAGATGCAGCAGATGCCGCAACAGCAGCCGGTGCCCGTCGGCCACGGCTACGGCCCGCCGCAGCAGCAGAGCCACCCCGGCTGGCAACAGGGCCCACCGTCCCACCCGGGAATGCCACCCCAGTCGCAGCCCGGCTACTCGCAGCCGGGGCACTCACACCCGGGCTACCAGCAACCCGGCCCGCCGTCCCAGCCAGGCGGCCAACCATGGGGCGGCCACCCACAGGGCCCGCCGAACACGCCACCACCCCCACCCGGCCGGCCACCGCAGCCCCCACCCCGCCACCGGTAGTAGGCGGGGCTACGCCGGCCGGGTCAGCGACGTGCGGGAAGCGACGCGATGGCCGCGGGCCGGCGCGGGCCAGCAGAAGGCGCATTGGTGGGGCGACCGCGGGCCGGCCGCGGGTGCAACGGAACACGTACCCCCGTGGCTCTGCTCGACCGGCGGGCGCTGCTCGGCGACGGTCGCCCAGACCGCACTCCACCGAGCCCCAAGCCGGGGCGCGGCAGGGCTACAGGGTCTCGAGGTCGGCGGGGAGGACGGGGACGCCGGCGCGCCAGACTTGGCGGGGTTCCAGGCGGAACGCCCACGCGAACGCGCCTTCGTGGGCGGCGTTCCACCACACCAGGTCGCCGAGTGCGCCGACCCGTACGACGCCGCGGTCCTGCACGCCGAGGGCCCTAGCGGCGCCGACTGTCGCCGCGTGGAGGGCCTCCGTCACGCTCATCCGGAACGCGGCCACGGCCAGGCTGATCATCAGCGACATGGACGTGCTGCCGCACTGCCCCGGGTTGTGGTCGGTGCCGAGCGCGACGGTCACGCCGTGGTCCAGCAGCATCCGCACCGGCGGTGCGGTACGCATCTGCAAGGCGGTGCCAGGGCACACCACCGCGGTGACGTCGGCCGCGGCCAGCGCGGCCGCGTCCTCCTCGGTGACCTTCAGCAGGTGGTCCGCGGACAGGCAGCCGAGCTCGGCGGCGAGCAGTGAGCCGCCCGTACGGGCGAGCTCGTCGGCGTGGATACGCGGCCGCAGCCCGGCGGCCATCCCCGCCTGCAGCACCTCTCTGGCCTGGTCCACGGTGAAGTGGCCCTCGTCGCAGAACACGTCGATGTTGTCCGCACCGGAGTCCGCCGCGGCCCGGCACCAGGACGCGACCTCCGTGGTGTAGACGTCCTGGCTGTCCGCGTACTCTGGCGGCAGCGCGTGCGCAGCGAGAAACGTCACGGAAAGCCGCGGCAGCACAGGTTCGTCGGCGAGGTCCGCGAGCATCCGCACCGCCTGCAGCTCGCCCTCGCGGGTGAGGTGGTAGCCGGTCTTCGCCTCCAGCGTGGTCGTGCCGGAGCCGATGAAGTCACGCAGCCGCGCGCGCAGCGCGGCGCTCAGCCCGTCCCACGGCTCCGCCCTCGTCGCCTCGACGGTGGACGCGATGCCGCCGCCCATCGCGGCGATCTCCGCGTACGTGGCGCCGGCCGAACGGGCCGCGATCTCCGCCGACCGGTCCCCCGCGTACACCGGGTGGGTGTGCGCGTCGATGAAGCCCGGCGTGACCAGGCCGCCGGCGCAGTCGTCCACGATGTCGGCCGCTGGTGCGTCCGCCGCGCTGCCGATCCAGGTGATGACACCGTCCTCCACCAGCACCGCAGCGTCGTCGAGCGGGTCGCCGTCGCCCGTCCACAGCCGGGCGATGTTCGTCAGCAACCGGGACAGCTCGCTCACCGTGTTCTCCTCCTTCGCCAGCACACCCGCGCCACCGTACCCGTCACGGGAACAGTGCCCGGATCTCGCGGTCCAGCTCTGCAGCAGTGTCGGGGACGCGCAGGTGGACACCGTCGACGACGACCGGCTCACCGGCGACCACGACGGACGCGACGTCGGCGGCCGACCCCGCATGCAGCACGGCCGCGAGCAGCGCGTCGCCGGCCGGTGCGCCGGCCAGCCGCACCGAGTCCAGCCGCACGGTGGTCAGGTCGGCGAGCGCGCCGGCGGCGAGCACCCCGCCGTCCGGCCAGCCGAGCGACTGGTACCCGGCCGCCGCCGCGGCTTGCAGCAGCTCGGCCGGACCGAAGACGCCACGGCACTCACCGGCGAGCCGTTCGTGCAGCTCGACGGCGCGCGCCTCCTCGAGCAGGTCCACGTGCGCGTGGCTGTCGCTGCCCAGGCACAGCCCGGCACCGGCGGCCACCAGTGCCTGCGCCTGGCCGATGCCGTCACCCAGGTCGCGTTCCGTCGTCGGGCAGAAGCACGCGTACGTCCGCGCGCCACCGAGCAGGGCGATGTCGGCGCCGGTCAGGTGCGTGGCGTGCACCGCGGTGGCGTTGCCGTCGAGCAGCCCGGCGTCCGCGACCAGCTGCGCCGGGGTACGCCCGTACGCAGCCAGGCACTCCTCGTTCTCCCGCCGCTGCTCGGAGAGGTGGAAGTGCAACGGGGCGTCCGACCGCTGCGCCCAGCCACCGACGGCCGTCATCGCCGCGGGCGGGCACGCGCGCACCGAGTGCACTGCCGCACCGACCCGCGGCGCGCGCAGGTACGCCACCCGCGCCGCCCATGCCTCCGCGCTGCCGTCGGTGAACCGCAGCTGCGGCCCGGCCAGCGGCCGGCCGTCCGGGCCGGCCTGCAGGTAGCAGGTGTCGAGCAGGGTCAGCCGCACGCCGGCGTCCGCGGCCGCCTGCACCAGCGCGTGCCCCATCGCGTTCGGCTCGTCGTACGGGCGGCCGTCCGGCTGGCGGTGCAGGTAGTGGAACTCACCGACGACGGTGACGCCGGCGAGCGCCATCTCCGCGTACACCGCACGGGCGAGCCGCAGGTAGCTGTCCGGGTCGAGGCACGCCGCCACGGTGTACATCTGCTCCCGCCACGACCAGAAGTCGCCGCGCCCGCCGTGGGTGCGCCCGCGCAGCGCGCGGTGGAACGCGTGCGAGTGCGCGTTCGCCAACCCCGGCAGCGTGAGCCCCGTCAGTCGCACCGCGCCGTCAGGGACCGCGGTCTCCGTACGTACCGACGCGATGCGCTCGCCGTCGACGTCGATCAGCACATCGTCGTGCACACCGCCGGGCAGTGCGGCGTACTCGCAGTGGTACGTCGTCACGCCGCGCTCTCCGCTTCCGCGAGCTCGGCCAGCACCGTGGCGAGCGCCTCCGCGCCGGTGACGCAGTCCACCCACTCGGCGTGCTCGGCGGGCGAGTGCGAGACGCCGGTGGGGTTGCGGACGAACAGCATGGCCGTCGGCACGCCCACGCCGGCCAGCACGCCGGCGTCGTGCCCGGCCCCGGTCGGCAGCATCGGCGCGTTGCCGAGCAGCTGGCTCACCCGCGCACCGAGGTACGGGTCGAACGCCGTCTCCGCGCTGTGCGACTCCTGCGTCAGGTCCACCGTGACGCCGTCGCGCTCGCCGCGCTCCACGGCCGCGCGCTCGATCGCCGCGACCACCGCACCCAGCGTGTCCGCGTCCGGGGCGCGGGTGTCCAGCCAGGCCCGCACCCGGGACGGGATCGCGTTGGTGCCGTTCGGCTCGACCTCCACCCGGCCGACGGTGGCGACGGCACCGGCGAGCCTGGCCTTCTTCCTGGCAGAGAGCACGGTGTTCGCGAACGTCAGCATCGGGTCGCGGCGGTCCTCCAGCCGGGTGGTGCCCGCGTGGTTCGCCTCACCGGCGAAGTCGAACCGCCAGCGGCCGTGTGGCCAGATCGCGGTCGCCACGCCGACCGGCGCGGGCTGGTCCACCAACGCACGGCCCTGCTCGACGTGCAGCTCGACGAAGCAGCCGATGCGGGCCAGCCGGGCCTCGTCCCGGCCGAGGAGCGCAGGGTCGGCGCCGGCGTCGCGCAACGCCTCGTCGAAAGTACGGCCGTCGCGGTCGCGCAGCTCACGCGCACGGCCCGGCGCCACCTGCCCGGTGAGCAACCGGGACCCGAGGCAGGGCACGCCGAACCGCGAGCCCTCCTCCTCGGCGAACGCGACCACGGCGAGCGGCCGGCCGGGCGTCACCCCGCTGTCGCAGAGCAGGTCCACGGCGGCGAACGCGGACACCACGCCGAGCGGGCCGTCGTACGCGCCACCGTCAGGCACCGAGTCGAGGTGGGAACCGGTGACGACCGCGTCGTCACCGGGCTCGCCCCACCAGGCCCAGAGGTTGCCGTTGCCGTCCTCGTCCACCTGCAGGCCCCGGTCGGCCGCGGCGCTACGGAACCAGGCCCGGCACTCCAGCTCGGCCGCGTTCCAGCCGTGCCGGTGGTAGCCGCCGGTGTGCGGGTCGCGGCCGATCGCCAGCAGCTCGTCCCACAGGTCCTTCACGCTTGGTCGTCGGCTTCGCGCATCGGTACCCGCACGCCGGTACGGTCGGCCACCTCGACCGCGCCGTCGTACCCGGCGTCGACGTGCCGTACGACGCCCATGCCGGGGTCGTTGGTGAGCACCCGCTCGATCTTCTCCGCGGCCAGCCGGGAGCCGTCGGCGACGGTCACCTGGCCGGCGTGGATCGCCCTGCCCATGCCGACGCCGCCGCCGTGGTGGATGGACACCCAGGTCGCCCCGGACGCCGTGTTGACCAGTGCGTTGAGCAGTGGCCAGTCGGCGATCGCGTCGGAGCCGTCGAGCATCGCCTCGGTCTCCCGGTAGGGCGACGCGACCGAACCGCAGTCCAGGTGGTCGCGGCCCATCACGATGGGCGCGCTCACCTCGCCGCTCGCCACCAGGTCGTTGAACGCCAGGCCGGCCTTGTCGCGCTCCCCGTAGCCCAGCCAGCAGATCCGCGACGGCAGGCCCTGGAAGTGCACCTTCTCACCGGCGAGGCGCATCCACCTGGCCAACGGCTCGTTGTCGGGGAACAGCTCGAGGATGGCGCGGTCGGTGCGGGCGATGTCGGCGGGGTCGCCGGACAGCGCGGCCCACCGGAACGGTCCCTTGCCCTCGCAGAACAGCGGCCGGATGTACGCCGGCACGAAGCCCGGGTAGTCGAACGCACGGGTGCTGCCGCCGAGCTCCGCCTCCCGCCGCAGCGAGTTGCCGTAGTCGAAGACCTCCGCGCCTGCGTCGAGGAACCCGACCATCGCCTCGCAGTGCGTCGCCATCGACGCCCGGGCCCGCTCGACCGTCCCTTTCGAGTCCTTGTCGCGCTCGGCCGACCAGTCGTCGAACTCGACGCCGACCGGCAGGTAGGTCAGCGGGTCGTGCGCGCTGGTCTGGTCGGTGACGATGTCGATGTGCGCACCGGCACGCAGCACCTGCGGCACCAGCTCGGCGGCGTTGCCGACCAGCCCGACGGACAGCGGCTTGCGTTCGGTGCGCGCCTGCTCGATCACCGCGAGCGCGTGGTCGAGGTCCTGCGCCTGCACGTCCAGGTAGCTGTGCTCGATCCGGCGGCGTACGCGGCTCGGGTCGCAGTCGATGCACAGCGCGACGCCACCGTTCATGGTGACGGCCAACGGCTGCGCGCCGCCCATCCCGCCGAGGCCGGCGGTCAGCGTGACGGTGCCGGCGAGCGTGCCGCCGAACCGCTTCTCCGCGATGGCGGCGAACGTCTCGTAGGTGCCCTGCAGGATGCCCTGCGTGCCGATGTAGATCCACGAGCCTGCGGTCATCTGCCCGAACATGGTGAGGCCGAGCGCCTCCAGCCGGCGGAACTCCTCCTGCGTGGCCCAGTCGGGCACCAGGTTGGAGTTCGCGATGAGCACCCGCGGCGCCCACTCGTTCGTACGGAACACCGCCACCGGCTTGCCCGACTGCACGAGCATGGTCTCGTCCGCGGCGAGCCCGCGCAGGGTGCGCACGATCGCGTCGTACGCCGCCCAGCTGCGGGCGGCCTTGCCTGACCCGCCGTAGACGACGAGCTCCTCGGGGTGCTCGGCCACCTCGGCGTCCAGGTTGTTCATCAGCATCCGCAGGGCCGCCTCCTGCTGCCAGCCCTGGCACGACAGCTCAGTGCCCCGCGGCGCACGTACCGAGCGCATGCGCTTCCGCCTCCTTCACCGCCACCGTCTCCACCCTGCCACCGAACCCGTCCACCGGACCCGAGGAATGCAATCATTCATTGTCTCTTGTGCTGAATCAAGTCATTCCATAAACTCACCGCCATGCCGCACGCCGACAGCCCCGCTCGGCAGCAGCTCACCGAGCTGCTGTCCACCAAGCGGCTGTCGCCCGCCCAACGGCGCATCGCCCAGTTCGTGCTGGAGAACGCGGCCGAGGCGGCGTTCCTTTCGAGCATCGACCTCGCTGCGCGTGCCGGGGTCAGCCAGCCGTCGGTCACCAGGTTCGCGGCCACCCTCGGCTTCCCGTCGTACCAGGCGTTCCGCGCCGTGCTCCGCGACCACGCGCTCGCCGACGAGGCCGACGACGGCGACCAGGGCCAGCCGAACAGCCGGCAGGACTCGGTCATGCAGGAGGTCGCCAACCTCCGCAAGCTGGCGCACGAGCTGCGCGACCCCCGCCACGTCGAGGCGGCCGCGGCCGAGCTCGCCGACTCACAGCCACTGGTGGTGCTCGGCCTGCGGGTGTCCGCCGGCGTGGCCGGCCACTTCGTGTACTGCGCGCAGAAGGTGCTGCCCGACGTCCGCCTGATCACCCACGGCGACTCGACCGCGCGCGACCTGCTCGACCAGGCCGCGCTCGCCGGCGCGAGCCATCTGCTCGCCTTCGTGCTTCCCCGCTACCCACGGGAGACGTTGGAGTTGCTGAGGTACGCGCGCGAGATCGGCTTGCGCGTCGTGGCGATTTCCGACACCCAGCTCGAACCCGTCGCCAGCCACGCCGATCGCGTGCTGGCCGCACAGGTCGGCAGCCGTCTCGTGTTCGACTCACACGTCGTGCCCGAGATGCTCGCCCTGGTCCTGCTCGAGTGCATCAGCGACCGGACGAGGGACCGCACCCAACAACGCCTGGAGCGGTTCGAAGAAACCACTGCAAAGCACCGAGTGTTCCAGCTCGCGTAACGACGCGTAAGAGCGTGACCGGCTTCAGCGGAAGGAGCCGAATGAGTATCAAGCAGGCGCCGAACGCACTGCGGCAAGGACTCGCCGGCTGTCACGCGTGCTCTGGCCGATCCTGCCCGGTGTGGTCACGTTGCTCGCCTGGCAGTTCGGTTCCGGCACGCTGATCCCGGCGATCTACGTCAGCACACCGGTCGACGTTGCGCGGCGGCTCGTCGACATCACCGCAAGCGGCGCCATCCTGCCCGACCTCACCACCACGCTCGTGGAGCTGGTGCTCGGCTTCGTGTTCGGCTCGATCGCCGGATGCGTGGTGGGGTACCTGCTCGGCCGGTCGAACTTCGCGGCCAGGATGTTCGAGCCGTACATCATGGCGGCCTACGGCATTCCGATGATCACCATCGCGCCGCTGTTCATCATCTGGTTCGGCATCGGTATCTGGTCGAAGGTGACCATCGCGACGATCATGGTCTTCTTCATCGTCTACATGGGCGTGCGGAGCGTCGATCTCGAGCTGGTGAAGGTCGCCCGCGCACTCGGCGCCGATCAGGCACAGCTCACCAGGCACGTCTACCTGCGCTCGACCATGCCGTACATCTTCATGGGCCTGCGCGCCGGTGTTCCCTACGGTGTCATCGGCGTGATCGTCGGCGAGTTCATCTCGGCGTTCCGCGGCCTAGTACTGCAACGGCACTTGCTTGACAGGTAGTTGATCATGGTCGGGTGGTTACCGATCTGGTGATAGATGAGCTGGATACCTTGCATGAGCGGGTCGCGGGCCGGTTCGGGCGGGCGGAGCCGCGGGCTCGGGTGC
>WHTA01000079.1 GCA_009379825.1 Streptosporangiales bacterium | reverse complement strand
CGGCTGCTGCCGGCCGGCGTGTCGAGCTGCCCGGCCTTCGGCTTGGCTTCCTTCTCCTTCGTCTTCGGGTGCCCGCCGTCGAACCCGGCGGCGATCACCGTGACGCGTACTTCGTCGCCGAGCGCGTCGTCGATCACCGCGCCGAAGATGATGTTCGCGTCGGCATGGGCGGCCTGCGACACCAGGTTCGCCGCCTCGTGGATCTCGAACAGGCCGAGGTCGGAGCCGCCGGAGATGGACAGCAACACGCCGTACGCGCCGTCGATGGACGCCTCGAGCAACGGACTGGAGATGGCCATCTCGGACGCCGCGACCGACCGATCCTCGCCGCGTGCGGAGCCGATCCCCATCAACGCGGAGCCAGCGCCGGACATCACCGACTTGACGTCCGCGAAGTCCAGGTTGATCAGACCCGGTGTGGTGATCAGGTCGGTGATGCCCTGCACACCGGAGAGGAGCACCTGGTCGGCGGCCTTGAACGCGTCGAGGACGCTGACGGCGCGGTCGGAGATGGACAGCAGCCGGTCGTTGGGGATGACGATCAGCGTGTCGACTTCCTCGCGGAGCTTGGCGATGCCCTCCTCCGCCTGCGAGGCGCGGCGCTTGCCCTCGAAGCTGAACGGTCTGGTCACCACGCCGATGGTCAACGCACCGAGGGACCTGGCGATGTTGGCGACGACCGGCGCACCACCGGTGCCCGTACCACCGCCCTCGCCTGCGGTCACGAACACCATGTCCGCGCCCCGCATGACCTCTTCGATCTCCTCGCGGTGGTCCTCGGCCGCCTTCCGACCCACGTCGGGGTTGGCGCCGGCGCCAAGGCCGCGTGTCATCTCCCTGCCGACGTCGAGCTTCACGTCGGCGTCGCTCATCAGGAGGGCCTGGGCATCGGTGTTGATCGCGACGAACTCGACCCCCTTGAGACCGACCTCGATCATCCGGTTGACGGCGTTGACACCGCCGCCGCCGATGCCGACGACCTTGATGACCGCCAGATAGTTGTGCGGTGCTGTCACGTCGCGGTCCCTCTCACTGCTCGCACTCTGCGACCCTCGCCGGGCAGCAGGCCAACAGCCGACCATTCCGGTCAGGTATTGGTGCCCGACTCCCCGCCGCGACCCTAACCCTGAAGTAGAGAGTTAGAGTTATGTCAACCTGTACTCCTGCTCCGCACAGTAGGAACGGGCTACGCAGAAAGCAATGACGCGCGGCGGCGTGTCGACAAACCCGCCCGAAGCGGTGCGCTCACCGCTCGGTGACGGTCGGGGTGTCGGGCGTGCTGACGTCGTAGACCTTGCCCCTCGGCTGCACCTTGCGCAGCGCGCGGTACACCCTGGCCTTCTTCGCCGACGCGTCGGCGCTGCCCCACACCACGACGACCGATCTCGGTAGGTTCAGCTCCACCGAGTCCGGGGTGTCCGCGCTCACCGAACGCACCCGCGCGCCGAGCTTGGTCGGCAGCCGGTCGAGCACCGCGAGCGCGGACCTGGTGGCGGCGTCCTGCGGGTTGGGGTTCGCGACGTCCAGCTCCGGCAGCTTCGGCCGCTTCCGCGTTGTCGCAAGCACCACGGCTTCCTCGTCGATCACCCACCAGGCACCGTTGCGCGACACCACGGCGACCGGCTCCCGCTCGGTGACGGTGATCCGTACGGTGTCCGGCCAGGCCCGCTCCACCACGACCGTGTGGACGCGCGGCAGCCGCAACACCTGGGCCTCGATCTGGTCGAGGTCGACGCGGGCCAGCGGGGTGCCAAGCGGCACCGCCGCCGCGGCCTCGACCTGCTTGGCCGGAACCCGCTTGGCGCCCACGACCTGTACGTCGTCCGCGGCGAAGACCGACGACCCGTAGACGAGGTACAGCCAGCCGCCGACGAGTGCGAGCGTCAGCAACAGGCCGACGACGGTGAACCCGCGCCGCCTGCCGCTCCCCCGCCCCGTGGCAGCGGCCCCCGCGCGCGTCCCGCTCGTGGGACGCGCGGACGACTTCCCCGTCGTGGTCACGCCGTGGCATCCCTCGTCTGCAGCAGGTCGAGCACCTCGGGGCCGATCATCGTCACGTCACCCGCGCCGATGGTCAGCACGATGTCGCCTGGCCCGGCCCGGTCGGCAAGCAACGCGGGCACCGCGGACCAGGACGGCTCGAACGTCACCCGCTCCGCGGGCAGGTCGATCCGGTCGCTGACCAGCTGCCCGGTCACGCCGGGCTCCGGGTCCTCGCGGGCCGCGTAGATCTCCATCACCACGACCTCGTCCGCCGCGGACAGCGCCGCCGCGAACTCGTCCGCGAACAGCCGCGTGCGGCTGTACAGGTGCGGCTGGAAGCACGCGACGATCCGGCCCTCGCCTGCCACGTCCTTGGCGGCGGCGAGGTCGGCGGCGATCTCCGTCGGGTGGTGCGCATAGCTGTCGAACACCCGGACGCCGTCCGCTGTGCCCTTCTGCTCGAACCTGCGGCGGGTGCCGGTGTACCCGGCCAGGCCCTCCCGAAGCTCGGCGAACGGGAAGCCGAGCCCGAGCCCGACGAGCAGCGCCGCACACGAGTTCAGCACGTTGTGCCGCCCGGGCACGCCGAGGTCGACCGGGCCCAGTCGGCGGCCGCCGTGCACGACCTCGAACGTCGACCCCATGCCGCGGCTGCGCAGGTCCGTCACCCGCAGGTCGGCGCCGTCCGCGAAGCCGTACGTGCGGACGTCCATGCCGCGTTCGCCGGCCAGCGCGCCCAGCTCGGCGGAGCCGGGGTCGTCGGCGCAGACCACCACGAAGCCGCCGTCCTCGACCCGGTCGAGGAACTGCACGAACGCCTCGCGGTACGCCGCCTCGGTGCCGTAGTTGTCGAGGTGGTCGGCCTCCACGTTGGTGACGATCGCGGCGTGCGGCGAGAGCATGAGGAACGACCCGTCGCTCTCGTCCACCTCCGCGACGAAGATGTCGCCGCTGCCCGCGTGCGCGTTCGCGCCGGACTCGTTCAGCTCGCCGCCGATGGCGAACGACGGGTCGGCGGCGCAGCGCTGCAGCGCCACGGTCACCAACGACGTCGTGGTGGTCTTGCCGTGCGTGCCGGCGACGGCTACGCCCCGGTATCCGGCCATCACGCTCGCCAGCGCCGCCGCGCGCGGCAGCACCCGCACGCCTGACTGCTGCGCCGCGACGAGCTCCGGGTGGTCGGGGCGGATGGCCGTCGACACGACGAGCGTGTCCACGTCGGCGACGTGCCCAGGCTCGTGCCCGACGTGCACGTCGGCGCCCAGCGCCTGCAGCGCGGACAACACCCGCGACTGCTTGGCGTCGCACCCGGACACCGTCATGCCGCGCGCCAACAGGATCCTGGCGATGCCCGACATACCGGCGCCGCCGATGCCCACGAAGTGCACCCGGCCCAGCTGCTCGGCCGGTACCAGCTCGACCGCCTCCACGAGACCCATCTGGCTACTCGGCCTCCTGCCCGTCGTCGTTCGCGGCACTGCCCTTGCCCGACTCGCGGACGGCGCGCAGCACCAGCTCGCGCAGTTCCTGGCCGGCGTCCGGCCGGCCCACGGTCTTCGCCGCGTCGGCCATCGCGGCGAGCCGCGGCGCGTCGGTCAGCAGCGGCAGCACGTTCTCCTCGATCCAGCCGGCGTCGAGGTCACCGTCGTCCACCAGCAGCCCGCCGCCGGCGTCGACGATCGGCATGGCGTTGCGGCGCTGTTCACCGTTGCCGATCGGCAGCGGGACATAGACGGCCGGCAGCCCGACGGCGGCCAGCTCGCCGCAGGTCATCATCCCGGCCCGGCACAGCGCGAGGTCCGCGGCAGCGTACGCGAGGTCCATCCGCTCCACGTAGCTGCACGTGACGTAGGGCGGCGACCCGTCCGGCAGGTCGACGTCGACGGTGTTCTTCGGCCCGACCGCGTGCAGCACCTGGATGCCGGCCGCCGTGATCCGCTCCGCCGCCGACCGCACCGCCGCGTTCACCGAGCGGGCGCCCTGCGAACCGCCGAAGACCAGCAGCGTCGGCCGGTCCGGCTCGAGGCCGAACTCCGCACGCGCCTGCCGCTGACTCGACGGCCGGTCGAGCTGCAGGATCGCCTCGCGCAGCGGCACCCCGGTGAGCGTCGCGTGCGGCAGCTTCGTACCGGGCACGGTGATCGCGACGTACGGGGTGAACCCGGCACCGACCCGGTTCGCCAGCCCGGGCAGCGGGTTCGCCTCGTGCACGACGATCGGCACCTTCCGCCGGCGCGCGGCCAGGTACGCGGGCAGCGCCACGTAGCCGCCGAAGCCGACGAGGACGTCCGCCTGCTTCGCGTCCAGGATCTTCGCCGCCGCGCTGACCGCCTTCGCCACCCGCACCGGCAGCGAAACCAGCTGTGGGCTCGGCCGGCGCGGCAGCGGCACCGGCGGGATCAGCTCGAGCTCGTAGCCGCGCTTGGGCACGAGCATGGTCTCCAGGCCGCGCTCGGTGCCGAGCGCGGTGATCTGCACCGTGGGATCGGCCGCGCGGAGGGCGTCCGCGAGGTTCAGCGCAGGCTCGATGTGTCCTGCGGTTCCTCCCCCGGCAAGTACTACGCGCAGCGTCATTCTTCCTACTTCTTCGCGGCGGGACCGTAACCGAACCAGCCGACGACCCGGGTAAGTGGTCCGGGACCGCGGCCGGCCAGCGCGCGTGCCGCTCCCGGTTCCTGCCGGACGAACGACAACAGCATGCCGAGCGCCACCATCGTCGGCAGCAGCGCGGACCCACCGTACGACACCAGCGGCAGCGGGATACCGGTGATGGGCAGTACGCCGATCACCGCGCCCACGTTCACCACCGCCTGCACGACCAGCCACGCGGTCACCGCGCCCGCGGCGAGCCGCATGAACGGGTCGGTGACCCGGCGCGCGACGCGCAGCCCGGCGTACGCGAGCAGCGCGAACAGCGCGAGCACGACGAGGGTGCCGATCAGGCCGAGCTCCTCGCCGATGATCGCGAAGATGAAGTCGGTGTAGCCGTGCGGCAGGTAGCCCCACTTCTCCCGGCTGGCGCCCAGCCCGACCCCGAAAAGGCCGCCGGTGGCGATCGCGTACATCCCCTGCACCGCCTGGTACCCGGTGCCGCCGGCGTCGGCGAACGGGTCGGCGAAGCTGGTCAGGCGCGCCACCCGGTAAGGCTCGATGAGGATCAGCAGGACGACGAGGCCGCCGACGGCGAGCAGCATGGACGCGAACAGCCGCAGCGGCGCGCCGATGACCCACAGCAACGCCAGCAGGATGGTCAGCAGCACCAGCGTGGTGCCGAGGTCCTCACCGAGCATGACGAGCAGCACGACCAGGCCGGCGCCGGGGATCAGCGGGACGAGCAGGTGCCGCCACTCGCGCAGCGTGCCGAGCTTCTCCTTGCGGGCGAGCAGGTCGGCGCCCCACAGCACGAGGCCGAGCTTGGCGAACTCCGAGGGCTGCACCCGGAACGGGCCGCCGAAGTCCAGCCAGCGCTGTGCGCCGTTGACCTCGTGCCCCATGCCGGGCACCAGCGTCGCGGCGAGCAACACGACGGACAGCACGAGGATCGGGTACGCGAGCATCCGCCAGACGCGGGCAGGCATCCTGGTGCTGACCGCCAGCGCGACCAGACCGACACCGACCCAGATGGCCTGCCGCTGGAAGTAGTAGTACGCCGACTGCCCGCTCGCGTACGCGTGCACGCTGGACGCGGAAAGCACCATCAGCAACCCGAGCGCCGTCAGCAGTGCGGTGCAGCCGACCAGCAGGTAGTACGACGCGTGCGGCCGGTCGAACAGCTTGCGGAAAACCGCGAGCCGCGACCGGATGTCGTACCACGCGGCGGTGTCCTCCCCCGCGGTCTGGGTGGAGCTACTCACCGGCGGCCACCCAGCGCCGCGCCGCCGCGGCGAACGCGTCACCGCGCGCCGGATAGTTCGCGAACATGTCCCACGAGGCACCGGCGGGAGACAGCAGCACGGTGTCGCCCGGGCGTGCGAACCGGGCCGCCTGTGCGACGACGGCATCCATCACCCCAGTGTCGGTGGCGGACACCTCGGCCACCGGCACATTCGGCGCGTGTCGCGCGAGAGCTTCCGCGATGACCGCCCGGTCGCGGCCGAGCAGCACCGCTGCACGCAGACGGTGTGCGTGCATACGCACTACGTCATCGACCATGGCGCCCTTCAGCAGCCCGCCGGCCACCCAGACGACGTGGTCGTACGCGGCCAGCGCGGCCGCGACGGCGTGCGGGTTGGTGCCCTTCGAGTCGTCCACGAAGGTCACGCCGCCGGCCTCGGCCACCACCGCCATCCGGTGCGGCTCAGGCGTGAACGCATGCAGGCCGGCCGCCACCGCGTCGGCGGGCACCCCGTGCGCGCGGGCGAGCGCCGCGGCGGCGAGCGCGTTGGCCACGTTGTGCGGCGCAGGCGGCCGTGCGGCGCTCACCTGGGCCAGCTCGACGTCGGTGCCGAACGCGCGGTCGACGAGCACGCCGGCGCGCACGCCCAGCTGTCCGGCGGCCGGCTCGCCGAGGGTGAACGACACCGCACCCGCCCGGCCGTCGGCCAGCCGCAGGCTCTCCGCGTCGTCCGCGTTGTACACGACCCGCGTGCCCTGGCCCCAGATCCGCGCCTTGGCCGCCGCGTACTCGGCGTACGAGCCGTGCCAGTCGAGGTGGTCGGGCGCGACGTTCAGCACCGTCGCCGCCGCCGGCCGCAGCGAGCTCGACCAGTGCAGCTGGAAGCTGGACAGCTCGACGGCGAGCACGTCGTACGCCGGCTCGGCGAGCACCGCGTCGACGATCGGCGTGCCTACGTTGCCCGCGGCCGTCGCCCGGTGGCCGGCCGCGACCAGCATGCCGGCGAGCATCCGTACCACGGTGGTCTTGCCATTCGTGCCGGTGACGGCGAGCCAGGGCGCGGCGTCCGCGCCACGCAACCGCCAGGCCAGCTCGACCTCGCCGATCACCTCGACACCCCGCTGCGCCGCGGAGGCGAGCAGCGGCGCGTGCGGCGGCCAGCCCGGCGAGGTCACGACCAGCTCGGTGTCCGGCGGCAGCCCAGGCTCACCCAGCTCGACGGTGGCGCCGCCGTCGCGCAGCCGCGCCGCCTGCTCCTGTTGCGCCTCGCCGGTACCCGCGTCCACCACGGTCACCGCTGCCCCGAGGCCGAGCAGGACCCTGGCCGCGGCCGCTCCGGAAACACCGATCCCCGCGACGCAGACCCGCCGGCCCCGCCACTGGTCGGTCACGTCAACCAACGACCGTAGAACAGGCCGAGACCGCCCGCGACGCACAGCCCGGTGATGATCCAGAACCGGACCACGATAGTCACCTCGTTCCAGCCCACCAGCTCGAAGTGGTGCTGTAACGGCGCCATCCTGAACACCCGTCTGTGCGTCACCTTGAAGAAGCCGACCTGGATGATCACAGAGAGCGTGATGATCACGAACAGCCCGCCGGTGATGAGCAGCAGCAGCTCGGTACGGGTGAGGATCGCGATCGCCGCCATCACGCCACCGAGCGCCAGCGAGCCGGTGTCGCCCATGAAGATCCGCGCCGGCGGCGCGTTCCACCAGAGGAAGCCGAAACAGGCGCCCGCCACGGCGGCGGCGACGACCGCCAGGTCCAGCGGGTCGCGCACGGTGTAGCACTCAGGAACCGCGGCCATGACACAGGAGTTCCTGAACTGCCAGTTGCCGATGATCACGTAGCCGGCGAACACCATCACGCACGCGCCGGTGGCCAACCCGTCCAGCCCGTCGGTGAGGTTCACGCTGTTCGACGCGCCGGCGATCATCACCAGCGCGAGCAGCACGAAGACCACCGGGCCGATGTAGAGCCAGGTGATATCGCGGTCGAACGAGATGTACGCCGATCCGGGGGTGAGCCCGTTGTCGTTCGGGAACCGCAGCGCGAGCACGCCGAAGGCGATCGCGAGGACCCCCTGGCCGAGCGCCTTCGCGCCACTGCGCAGGCCGAGGCTGCGCTGCTTGGCGATCTTTATGAAGTCGTCGAGGAAGCCCACTGCGCCGAGGCCGGCCATCAGGCCGAGCGCGAGGCCACCGGAGAAGGTCGGCTTGATCATGGTGACCAGGTGCCCGAAGCCGTAACCGAGCAGGGTGGCGATGATGATGACCGCGCCACCCATGGTCGGCGTGCCGGTCTTCGTGTGGTGCGTGGTCGGGCCGTCGTCACGGATCTGTTGACCGTAGCCGCGACGCCGGAAGAGCCGGATCGCCAGCGGGGTTCCGAGCAACGCGATGACCATGGCGATGGCGCCGGAGAAGAGGACCAGCCTCACTACTTCTACCTCTCAGTGCCCTACGACGAAGACCTCGTCGCCAGCCGATCGCCGATCCAGCGCAAGCCAGCGTCTCGTGACGACTTGAAGATTACGACGTCACCGCGGCGAAGCTCGGCATCCAGGAGCTTCTCGGCCGTGTCGCCGTCGTTCACCTCGACCGCCCGGCCGTGCCATCCGGGCACCGTCCGAGCTCCTTCGGCGACCGCGGCCGCCCCCGCACCCACCGCGATCACCAGGTCGGCGCCGAGCTCGGCCGCCGCCGTGCCGACGTTCCTGTGCTCCTCGGGAGCGGCATCCCCGAGCTCCAACATCTCCCCGAGCACCGCGACCTTGCGGCGCTGGCCGGCCATGGCGACCAGGCTGCGCAACGCGGCCAGCATGGCGGGCGGGTTGGCGTTGTAGGCGTCGTTGACGATGGTCACCCCGTCGGCGCGCTCGGTCACCTCCATCCGGTGCCTGCTCACCCGCTCCGCGGCGGCCAGGCGGGCGGCGACCTCGGCGGTGCCCAGCCCGAGCTCCAGCCCCACCGCGGCGGCGGCGAGCGCTGCGTACACCTGGTGCTCGCCGTGCAGCCGCAGCCGCACCAGCGTCGTGCCCTCGGAGGTGACGAGGGTGAACGACGGCCGGGCCGCCTGGTCCAGCGTGACGTCGTCCGCGCGGACGTCTGCATCCGCGCTGCGCCCGAACCGCACGACGCGCGCGTTCGTCCTGGCCGCCATCGCGGACACCAGCTCGTCGTCGGCGTTCAGCACCGCGAGCCCGCCTGCCGGCAGCGCCTCCACGAGCTCACCCTTGGCCGCCGCGATGGCCTGCTGCCCACCGAACTCGCCGATGTGCGCAGTGCCGACGTTCAGCACGACGCCGACCCGCGGCGGCGCGATGGCGCACAGCTGCGCGACGTGGCCGACGCCCTTCGCGCCCATCTCCAGCACCAGGCACGAGGTGTCCGCGTCGGCGCGCAGCACGGTCAGCGGGAAGCCGATCTCGTTGTTGAACGACTCAGGCGGCGCGACGGTCGGCCCCACCGCGGAAAGCAGCTGGGCGAGCACGTCCTTCGTGCCGGTCTTGCCTGCGGAGCCGGTGATGCCGACGATCGCCGTGGCCGGCAGCCGCTGCGCGACCGCCTGCGCGAGCGCGGCGAGCGCGGCGACCTGGTCGTCGACGACGATCGCGGGCACCCCCACCGGGCGTGCCGCCACGACCGCGACCGCGCCCGCGGCACACGCGGCGGCGGCGAACTCGTGGCCGTCGACGCGTTCCCCGGCGATGGCTACGAACAGCCCGCCAGGCTCGACCTGCCGGGAGTCGACGACGACCGCGCCGGTCACGCGCGCCTGCGGGTCCGCGACGTCGGACAGCGAGCCGCCCACCGCGTCGGCGACCTCGGCCAGGGTCATGCTGATCACGGCCGTCCACCCTCTCGGTTGCCGATCGTCTCGCGTACGACGGCGCGGTCGTCGAACGGATACACCACTCCGCCGCGGTCCTGGCCCTGCTCGTGGCCCTTGCCGGCGACGACGACGGTGTCGCCGGGTGCGGCCCCGGCGACCGCGAGCTCGATCGCACGCCGCCGGTCGGCCTCGACGACCACCTCCGCGCGCCCGTCGGCCGGCACGGTGTCCACGCCGGCACGCATCGCGTCGAGGATGGCCAGCGGATCCTCCGACCGCGGGTTGTCGGAGGTGAACACGGCCAGGTCGGCGTGCTTCACGGCGGCGGCACCCATCAGCGGCCGTTTCGCCCGGTCGCGGTCGCCGCCGCACCCGAGCACCACGATCAGCCGGCCGCCGGTGACCGGCCGCAGCGAGCGCAACAGCCGGTCGACGGCGTCCGGCGTGTGCGCGTAATCGACGACGGCGAGGAACTCCTGGCCGGTCACCACCCGCTCCATCCGGCCCGGCACGCCTGGCGCGGCGGCGACGCCGGTGAGCGCATCGGTGCACGGCACGCCTGCGGCGGCGAGCATCGCGACCGCAACCAGCGCGTTGGCGACGTTGAACTCACCGGGCAGCGGGCAGCTGGCGTGGCCTTTTGCGCCATCCGGGCCGACCACGGTGAAGTCGGTGCCGGTCGGGTGCAGCTCGACGTCGGTCACCCACCAGTCCGCGGCCGAGCCCGTCGTCGAGCAGGTGGTCAGCGGGCGGTCGGCACGGTCGGCCCGCAGCTCGTCGGCCAGCCGGTGGCCCCAGGCGTCGTCCACGCATACCACGGCCCTGTGGCTGATGCCGGTGGTGAACAGCCGCGCCTTGGTACGGAAGTAGTCCTCCAGGTCGGCGTGGAAGTCGAGGTGGTCCTCGCTGAGGTTGGTGAACCCCCCCACGTCGAACTGCACCCCACCGACCCGGCCCATCGCAAGCGCGTGGCTGGACACCTCGAGCACGACGGCGGTCACCTGCTGCTCCCGCATCACGGCGAACAGCGCGTGCAGGTCGGTCGCCTCCGGGGTGGTCCTGATGCTGGTCACCGTCTCGTCGGCGATCTTCGTCGCCACCGTGCCCACCAGGCCAGTGCGGTGACCGGCCGCACGCAGCCCGGCCTCGACCAGGAACGCGGTGGTGGTCTTGCCGTTGGTGCCGGTGACGCCGAGCACCAGCAGGTCGGCCGCGGGGTCGCCGTACACCCAGGCCGCCGCCCGGCCGAGGTCCGCGCGCGGGTCGGCGACGGTCAGCACGGGCACGTCGGCGGTGACCTTCGCCGTCCCCTGCCGGTCGGTCAGCACAGCCACGGCGCCCGCCGCCGCCGCCTGGTCGGCGAAGTCCGCACCGTGCACGTTGGCGCCGGCCAACGCGGCATAGACGTCGCCCGGGCGCACCTGCCTGGAGTCATGCGTGATGCCCGTGACGCTGACCTGCGCCGCCTCCCGCGCAGGTAGCCCGAGTAGCGCCGCGAGACCGGAAAGCGGTCGCGGCGCGACACGAGTGGGACGTGGCGCCTGGGGCACGGCGAGACACTATCTCCCGCCGGATCCCGCCGAACGGCACCCCGTGCCATCACCGCCGCTGCGGCGCCGCGACGCGACCGGGCGTATTCGGCTCAACGCCGCGACCAGACCCTGATCTTCGGCGTCTTCGTGCCGGTCGGCTTGACCTGCTCGTGCTGGAGCGCGAACGACATCACGTCGTGGAAGACGGGGGCGGCGACCTCACCACCGAAGTGCCCGCGCTTGGGCCCCTGCAGCACCACCTGCGCGACCAGCTTCGGGTCGTCGGCGGGTGCCATTCCCACGAACGACGACGTGTACCCGCGGTAGCAGCCACAGTCCGGGTCGGCGCGCTGCGCGGTGCCCGTCTTGCCGGCGACCCGGTATCCCTGGATCTGCGCCTTCTGCGCGGTGCCGTGGGTGCCGGTCACCCCTTCGAGCATCCGGCGCATCTGCTTGGCCGTGCCGGAGCTGACCACCCGCTTGCCTTCGCGCTGCTCGCCGGCGATCACCGTCGGCGGCACGCGCACGCCGTCGTTGGCGATGGCACCGTACACGCTCGCCATCTGCAGGGCGTTGACGGAAACCCCCTGGCCGAACGGGATCGTGTACCGCTGCGTACCCGACCAGTCCTCCGGCTGGGGCAGGATGCCGCGGCTCTCGCCGGGCAGCCCGACGCCGGTGCGTTGGCCGAAGCCGAAGTCGCGCAGGCTCTGGTACAGCTGCTTCCCGCCCACGCGCTCCGACACCAGGTCGATGCCGATGTTGCTCGACTTCGCCAGCACCCCGCTGAGGGTAAGGTGCCAGGTGCCGTGCGGCACGTCGTCGTGGAAGGTCTTGTCGTACCTGCGCAACGAGCCGGGCACGACTACCTCGGAGTGCGGCTGCATCTTCGTGTGCTCGAGCGCGGCCGCGGCCGTGATGACCTTGTTGGTGCTGCCCGGTTCGTAGACGTCGGAGACGGCGGGGTTGCCGAGCCCGGCGGAGCCCCCCGAGTTCAGGTCCGCGGGGTCGAAGCCGGGCGCGGTCGCGAGCGCGAGCAGCTCACCGGTCTTCGGGTTCATCACGATCGCGGTGCCGCTCTCGGCTTGCGTCTTCTTGACCTGCGCCTCGATCGCCTTCTGCGCCGCCCACTGGATCTCGTTGTCCAGCGTCAGCTGGACGTTCTTGCCAGGCACGGCCTCCCGCATGTCGTCGGACGCGGCCGGGATGACCTGACCGCTGCGGCCGATCTCAACGACCTGCTTGCCGTTACGGCCGGCGAGGGTCTTGTTCTGGCTGTACTCGACGCCGCCGAGGCCCTTGCCCTCCGCGCCGACGTACCCGAGGGTGCTTGCGGCGAGCTGACCGTTCGGATAGACGCGCTTGGGGTTCGGGTCGGCGCCGAGCGTGGGGATGCCCAGCTGCTGGGCCTGCCGGTACTTCTGCGGGTCGAGCTGCTTGGCCAGGTAGACGAACCGCCGCTCCGACGTCAGCAGGTCGTACACCTCGTCCTCCGCCTTGCCGAGGATCGGCGCGAGCGCCTTGGCCGCCTGCTGCTTCGACGGCACCTCCGTGCCGTCGGAGAGCTGGCCGGGCTTCGCCGGCACCTTCGTCGGGTCGACGTAGACGTCCTTGGCGTCCACGGACAGCGCCAGCGGCTGGCCGTACCTGTCGGTGATGGTGCCGCGCTCGGCGTAGAGCACGTTCGTACGCGCGCGTTGCTTCGCCGCCTGCAGGCTCAGCTCCTCGGCGTCCAGCCCCTGCAGCTGTACGAGCCGACCGGCGAACAACGTGAGGATGAACGCGACGACGAGCATGCCGGCGTTGATCCGGCGAACCGGCGAGCCCAGGCGGGCGAGCCGCCGCCGCGAGCTGCGCAGCATCCGGCCCGCGCCCCGGCGCGCCGCCGGCCGGCCCCGCGCCGGACGCCGTGCGTTGCCCGCGGGCCGCTTGCCCGCCGCCGGCCGCTTGCCCGCCGGCCGCCGTGCCTGCGGGCGCGACTGGGTGCGCTTGGCCGCGCGCGGCTCCTCCCAGGGATCGCGGTCCCAGGGCAGCTTGCGGTCCGACGAGCCGGACCCGCGCCGCGGCGCCGGCCGTCGCTTGTCGTCGCCACGCGCCATCTAGTCGGCGCTCCTCGCCGCCGTCGGCTTGCCGTAGCCCTTGCGCTTCGTGACGTCCAGGTACGCGCGCTCCCCCGAAGGCACCATGCCCTGCGCCTCGGCCTTCTCCGCCAGCGCGTCGGGCGCGGACTCGGTCGCCACCTGCTGCTCGAGCGCGCGGCGTTCCTCGGTGAGCAGCGACGTCTCCTTCTGCAGCTGATGCAGCCGGTACGAGTCCTCCGCCAGCGCGACGTTCAGCAGCAGCAGCGCGACCAGACCGGCGGCCAGCAGCGACACTACGAGCAGCACGAACGGGATCCGCCCGGTGCTGGCCACCCGCTCAGGCACCTCCCGCAGCGCCGGCGGCACGAAGCGATCGGCGCGCTCGCCGAGCTTGCTCGCCGGCGCGCTCTCCGCCGGTCGCAGCCGTTCGGCCAGTTTCCCCGTCATGTGCACACCCCCGCGCCTCGTTCACTCACCCGACGTCTCATGCGGCCACTCCTGCGTGACCGCCGCCTCGCTGCGCTCCGGCAGGCGCCGCGAATACGCCAGCACCGCTCACGGGTCATAGCGCGGCCCCTACCTCCGCTACGCTCGTTGAGCTCCTTCACGCGGCCACCGCCCTGATGCGCTCGGCGGCACGCAACCTCGCCGCCGCCGCGCGTGGGTTCGCCGCCACCTCGTCCTCGCTCGGCCGCTCCGCGCCGCGGGTCAGCAGCCGGAACCGCGGCGCGAGCTCGGGCGGCTCCACCGGCAGGTCCGGCGGTGCGGCGCTGGACGACTCCTTGCGCAGCACCTGCTTGACCAGGCGGTCCTCGAGCGAGTGGTACGAAAGCACCACGATCCGCCCGCCCACCTGCAGTGCGGCGACGGCCGCCGGCAGCGCGTTCTCCAGCGCCGTCAGCTCGCCGTTCACCTCGATACGCAGCGCCTGGAAGACCCGCTTCGCCGGGTGGCCACCGCCGGTACGGTGACGTACTGCGGCGGGCACGGCCGCGGTGATCAGCGCGGCCAGCCGGGCGGTCGAGTCGAACGGATGGTCGCCGCGCTCCCGGCCGATCGCCTCGGCGATCCTGCGGGCGTGGCGCTCCTCGCCGTAGGCACGGAACACCCGCACCAGCTCGTCGACCGGGTAGCTGTTGACCACCTCAGCGGCCGTCACGCCGGCGGTCGGGTCCATCCGCATGTCCAGCGGCGCGTCGTAGGAGTACGCGAACCCGCGCTCCCGCTCGTCGAGCTGCATCGACGAGACGCCCAGGTCGAACAGCACCCCGCGCACCTCGGCCACGCCGAGCTCCGCGAGCACCTCGGGCAGCTGGTCGTAGACCGCCTGCACGACGGTGACGCGTTCCGCGTGCTCGGCCAGCCGCTGCCTGGCCAGCGCAACCGCACGTGGGTCGCGGTCGAGCGCGACCACCCGCAGCTGCGGGTGCGCCCGCAACAGCAGCTCGCTGTGCCCGCCGAGGCCGACGGTGCAGTCGACGAACACCGCGTCAGGCGCGTCGAAGGCCGGAGCGAGCAGCGCCACGACGCGCTCCGCGAGCACCGGGAGGTGCCCGGGTGCGCCGTGGCTCGCGTCGACCGGCATCAGAAGATCAGGCCCACCGCGATCGCGGCGGGGAGCACGACGATGACCGTCGCCAAGATGACGAGTCCGAGCAGCGCAGCGCTGCTCGCGACGTCGGCGGCCAGCGTCAGCTGCCGGCCGCGCTCGCGTTCGTTGGCCCGTTCCACCTGATCGGACGCCAGTCTTTTCATCTCGACCCCCAACATCGCCGGCGACGCCGACGACCCGTGCTCGCGTTAGCTCAGCTTCGGTCACCCGATGTGGACCCCATCCGCTCATCCGTCACCGGCTGCCTGGCGTCGGGGAAGGGACGTCAGGAGGCCGGCGGCGAACCCTCCGGTGACCTGGCGCAGGGGAAGTTGCGCCAGGGCACCCGTCGGGCTGACCGGAGGCGGGTAGGGACCACACCACGCGACCGCGCTGCTAGATCAGACCGGGGAACACCTCCTCCGACTGCTCGGCGAACGCCTGCTCCTTGTCGTCCAGGTAGGTCGCCCAGGCGTCGGCGTCCCAGATCTCCAGCCGGTTGTTCGCGCCGACGACCACGCACTCCTTGCCGAGACCGGCGTACTCGCGCAGCTGGCTGGGCACCGTGACCCTGCCCTGCTTGTCCGGCACCTCGTCGGACGCGCCGGCGAAGAACATCCGCAGGAAGTCCCTGGAGGCCTTGTGCGTGACCGGCGCCTCCCGCAGCTGCTCGGTCAGCGTGCTGAACTCCGCCACCGGCCAGACGTAGAGGCACCGTTCCTGTCCGCGGGTGATCACGACGCCACCCGCCAGGTCGTCGCGGTACTTGGCCGGCAGGAAGAGGCGGCCCTTCTCGTCGAGCCGGGGGCGATGGGTGCCGAGGAAGAGAACCACTCGCCACCTCCCCGCTCGACCGTCGCCTGCCCGTCGAGTCGCGGACCGCCGCCGAGAAAGAGCGCCATCTGGCACCTCCCCCACGTACACCGCTCGGCCCTACGATTCCCGCTGTCCACCACTGTACGCCACTTTCCCCCACCGTCAACCACATCCAGCCCTCATTCGCCCCACCGACCCACCATCCGCGCAGGTCGCGGAGGTGGTGGACGGTGGGGGAAGGTGGACAGCGGCCGCGTCGAGGCACCCACCGGCAGGCGCCTCGTGCGGACCGGCTCACCCTGCGTGGCCATTGACTGGTCAACCGTCACCACCGTCCGTCACCACGGACAATGGAGAGCAAGCCGTCGAGCGAACCGGGCGTCGAGACGTACGCTCGCCGCAACACATGCCGCTGAGACACCGTCGGCGGCACGAGGGAGGCCTGGTGACCCTGTCCGAGCGCGACGTATCCGACGCCAAGAACACTGCCGACTTCGACCAGATCACGCAGTCCACGGCTCGGATCCGCGGCGCGGTCGAGAGCGTCATCGAGGGCAAGTCGGAGGCCGTCAACACCGCGCTCACCGTGCTGCTCGCCGAAGGGCACCTGCTCATCGAGGACGTGCCGGGCGTGGGCAAGACGATGCTGGCGAAGGCACTCGCCAGGTCGGTCGACTGCTCGGTACGCCGTATCCAGTTCACCCCGGACCTGCTGCCGAGCGACATCACCGGGGTGAGCATCTACAACCAGGAGCGCCAGGAGTTCGAGTTCAAGCCGGGCGCCGTCTTCGCCAACATCGTGGTCGGCGACGAGATCAACCGCGCGTCCCCGAAGACCCAGTCCGCGCTGCTGGAGAGCATGGAGGAGCGCCAGGTCACTGTCGACGGCGTGACCTACCAGCTCGGCACACCGTTCCTGGTCGTGGCGACGCAGAACCCGATCGAGATGGAGGGCACCTACCCGCTGCCCGAGGCCCAGCGCGACCGCTTCATGGCGCGCATCTCCATGGGCTATCCGGCGCCGCGCGCCGAGCTGGAGATGCTCGACCTGCACGGCTACTCGTCGCCGCTGGACGCGCTGCAGCCGGTCGCGGACGCGCAGGAGGTGGCCGCGCTCATCCACGCCGTACGGAAGATCCACGTCTCGGAGAGCGTCAAGCGCTACGCCATCGACCTGGTGACGGCCACCCGCAACGCCGCGGAGCTGCGTCTCGGTGCGTCGCCGCGGTCCGCGCTGCAGCTGATCAGGGCCGCCCGCTCGTACGCCGCGCTGCAGGGGCGCAACTACGTGGTGCCCGACGACATCCAGGCGCTCGGCGTCAACGTGCTCGCACACCGGGTGCTGCCCACCGCGGAGGCGCAGATCGCCGGCAAGAGCACCAGCCACGTGATCACCGACTGCCTGCGGCGCGTACCGGTACCCGAGCCGTCCGCCCGCCATGCCCCCTGAGAAGCATGCGCCAGGCACTCGCCTCCCTGACACTGCGCGGCCGTAGCTTCGTCGCCGCCGGTGCGGCGGCCATGGTGTGCAGCGTCCTGCTCGGCGAGGCCGTACTGCTCAGCATCGGCACCCTGCTCGTGGTGCTGCCGCTGGCCGCCGCCGTCGTGATCGCACGCGCCAGGTACCGGCTGGCGGCGAAACGCATCCTGGAAGCGCCGCACGTCCCCGCGGGCCACGAGGCGGCGGTGACGCTCGTCGTGGAGAACCTCTCCCGGCTGCCCACCGGACTGCTGCTGGTGGAGGAGGTCGTGCCGTACCAGCTCGGCAGCGCGCCGCGGTTCGTCCTCGACCGGGTGGAGGCGCACGGGGTCAGGGAGATCGGCTACCAGCTGCGGTCGGAGACCCGCGGCCGGTACGACGTCGGCCCGCTGACCGTACGTCTCGCCGACCCGTTCGGCCTGGTGGAGCTCACCCGGTCGTTCACCAGGGTGGACAAGCTGGTGGTCACCCCGACCGTGCACCAGCTGCCGAGCGTGCCGCTGACCGGCGCCTGGACCGGTGGCGGCGACAGCCACGCCCGCACCATCGCGGCCGCCGGTGAGGACGACGCCGCGACCCGGGAGTACCGGCACGGCGACGACCTGCGCCGGGTGCACTGGAAGTCCACGGCGAAGCGCGGCGAGCTGATGGTCAGGCGCGAGGAGCAGCACTGGCAGACCCGCTGCACCATCCTGCTCGACTCCAGACACCGCGCGTACCACGGCGAGGGTCCCGGGTCGGCGTTCGAGTTCGCGGTGAGCGCTGCCGCGTCCATCGGGGTGGCGATGGCACGGGACGGTTTCGGGCTGCGGCTGGTGACCGACGCGGGAGCCACGGTGGCCGGCCACGGCGGCCTGCCCGACGGCGGCAGCGGCCCGACGGAACGGCTGCTGCTCGAGGAGCTCGCGATGATCCGCGCCTCGCGGCGGCTGCGACTGGTCGACGGCCACGCCAGGCGGGGGCTGGCGGACGCGAGCGACAGCTTGCTGGTCGCCATCCTCGGCACCCTCGACGACCGCGACCTCGACGAGGTCACCGGGCTGCGGCACGGCCGGGGCACCGGCGTCGCCGTGCTGGTCGACTCGGCGAGCTGGGCCTCCACCCGCGTGCACAGCGCGGAGGTCGACGGGTACGAGCGCACGGTGGACCGGCTGCAGGCGGCCGGCTGGCGGGTGGTGCCGGTACGCCACGGCACGTCCCTTGCGAAGGTGTGGCGGCTCGCCGGCGGCGGCCCCGCCACCCCCGCGGCGACGAGCGCGGGAGCGGACCGATGAACCCGGTGATCGCTCGTACCAGGGTGACGTTCTTCGCCGCCCTCGCCGTCCTGCTCGCCACGGCCGCGCTGTGGCCGCTGCTGCAGACCGCGAAGTGGCCGTACGCCACGGTCGTCACCGTCGCCGTGATCGCGGCGACCGGCTGGCTGTGCCGTGCGCTGCGGATACCTGCGATCCTCTCCGTCGTCGCGTACCTGGCCATGCTGCTCGTCGTGCTCACCGTGCTGTACGCGCGCGAGAACGCGCTGCTCGGCCTCGTCCCGACGCCGGCGGCACTGCGGGACCTCGGCGAGCTGGCCGTGCACGGCCTCGTCGACATGCGCCGGTTCGCGACACCCGCACCGGAGTCCGACGGCCTGCTGCTGATCACCGTCGGCGGGGTCGGGCTGATCGCCGCGATGACCGACCTGATCGCCGTGCGGCTCGGCCACCCGGCCGTCGCGGGGCTGCCGATGCTGGCGCTGTACAGCATCGCGGCGGGCGTGCTGACCAACGGGCCGGGCTGGGTGACGTTCCTCGCCGGCGCCGTCGGGTTCCTCGCGCTGCTGCTCGCCGACCGCAGGGAACGGCTCGCGCTGTGGGGACGCCCGGTCGCCGTCAGGCGGTCGTGGGAACACCGCGAGGCGACGCCGACGCGCCAGGCGCCCAACACGGCCGCGCTGGCCAGCCTCGGCCGGCGGCTCGGCGTCTTCGCGATCGTCGTCGCCGTCGTGCTGCCGATGCTGGTGCCGCTCACCGACCGCGCGTTCCTCGCCGGGAACGGCGACGGGAGCTCGTGGCTGAGCCGGTTCGGCGCGCCCACGCTTGAGGCACCAGACCCGGTGGTGTCGATGCGCCGCACGTTGCTGAACCAGAGCGACGAGGTGCTGTTCAGGTACCGCACGTCCGAGGGCGCGCCGGACTACATGCGTACGGTGTCGCTCACCGAGTTCAACGGCCGGGACTGGAAGCCGGGCCGGATGCGTGGCTTCGAGGAGTACCAGGTCAGGTCCGACGAGACGCTCTCCCCGCCGGTCGGCACCGACCTCACCAGCACGAGGACGGTGCGGACCACCGTCGACCTGCGCGACCGGATGTCGCTGAAGTACCTCGCCGCCCCGTACGCGCCGACGCAGGTGGAGGCGGGCAACGGGTGGTACTACGACCCGGACACGCTCACCGTCTTCTCCCCCAGGGGGTCGGTCGACGGGCTGCGGTACCGGGTCGAGAGCGAGGTGCCGCGCCCCCGGCCGACGCAGCTCGACGTCGCCGCGAAGCCGACCGACGGCGCACGGCCGTACCTGCGGCTGCCGGAGAACCTGCCGCCGGAGATCCGCCGGCAGGCCCGCGAGCTCACCCGCGACAAGGAGTCCGACTACCGGAAGGCGCTCGCGCTGCAGCGGTGGTTCACCGACACCGGCGGCTTCACCTACTCCACCGAGCCCGGCGGCAGCGGCCGCGACGCGCTGCGCTCGTTCTTCCGCGAGCGGCGCGGGTACTGCGAGCAGTACGCGTCCGCGATGGCGGTGATGGCCCGGATGATCGGCATCCCTGCGCGGGTGTCGATCGGCTTCACCCAGGGCACCCGTGACGACGACGGCGAGTGGGTCGTCCGGGGCAAGGACGCCCACGCGTGGCCGGAGCTGTGGTTCGAGGACGTCGGCTGGATCAGGTTCGAGCCGACGCCGTCCGGGCTGGGCGGCCAGGGCACCGCCGACGTGCCCGGCTACTCCGAGCCGGACGCGCTCGACCGCGGCAACGACAACGACGACGACGTGGACACCGGGGTCGTCCCGACCGACGACCCGAGCGGGCCGTCCGCCAACCCGACCCGCGAGCAGGTGGAGACCACCGACGACCAGCAAGGCGACGGGGCACACCGGGCGGCCCTCAGCACCCCGGTGCGGCTCGGCCTGCTCGGCGTACTCGCGGTCGGCCTGCTCGCCGCCGCACTGCCGGCGGTCTGCCGCCGCCTGCTCCGCCGCCGCCGATGGGCCCGGGCACGCGACCCGGCCGCCGTAGCGCACGCGGCCTGGACCGAACTGTACGACGACGGCGTGGACCTGGGCTTCACGTTCCGCGCAAGCGAAAGCCCCCGCGCCACCGGCGACCGCCTCGCGGCATACGTGTCGGATGCCTCCCCGGCAGCAGCCGCCCCGGGTGCACCTGCAACGGCCGTGGTGGCCACGGGGTCACGCGCCACGCGGTCACGCGCAACGACCACCACCAGGCCACGCGCAACGGCCGCGGGGTCACCGGCAGCGGCCGCCACGGGGCCACCCGCAACGGCCGCCCCGGCATCGCCGGCAGCGGACGCCACCTGGCCACCCGCAACGGCCACCACGCGGTCACGCGCAACGGCCGCCGCCCCGGCATCACCCGCAACGACCGCCCCGGCATCGCCGGCAGCGGACGCCACCTGGCCACCCGCAACGGCCGCTACAGGGGCACGCGCGGCGGCCACCGACTCACCGGCAGGGACGACCACGGGACCGCACGGAACCGCCGCCCCAGGGTCACCCGCAGGAGCCGGCCCGGCGTCACCCGCGGCGGCCGCGGTCCATCGGATCGCGCTGGCCGAGGAGCGCGCCCGGTACGCCCCGGTCGCCGACACGCCGGCCTACCTCCGCGCCGACGTGCGGACCGTACGGTCCGCACTGGCCCGCCGGGCCAACCGCCGCACCAGGATGCGGGCGTACCTGCTCCCCCGCTCCGTACGGTGGCGGCTGAGCACTTGGTGGCAAGCCCGAAAGGAACGCCTCACCCGACTCGCCGGCCGCACCATCCGACGCCGCGAAGCCTGACGACCTTGGACTCGCGGTCGCCCGTCTTGGTCAGCCGGGGCGGATGCGCCTCGCCGGGTTCGCGGCCGCAGCATCGGGCGCCGCGAAGCCCGAGATGGGCGGCGGTTATCCGCAGCCGGGCGCACAGGAGCCGGTCACCCGCCTGGTCGGGCGCGGCGTCCGGCGCAGCGAAGCCTGACGGTAGCCGGGTGGTCAAGTCGGGGCGCCGTGCCTGGGTCAACGACCGCGACGTCCGTACAGCGAAGCTCGAGGTGGGCCGTCTGGTGTCGTGCGCGGCGCCGGCGACGCGAAGTCCGGGACAGGCTGGCTGCCCACGATGGGTCGGGCGGGTATCGCGCGGGTTAGTACCAGGGGCGGTCGCGGCGGCGTAGCCAGCGTGCTTCGATGCGGTCCATGAAGCCGGCGCCGCCGGAGCGGGACTTGCGCGGCTTGGGCTGCTTGCCCGACTTCTTCGAGCGCTGCCGCTTCGGCTCGGTGAACGAGATGACGTTCGTATCGCCGGCGGCCTCGCCGTCGGGCTGGTCGGCCGCGGCCGCGGCCGCGCCGGCCTGGGCGCCCTGCTGCATGTTCATGATGCTCTTCACGACCCAGACCATCGAGGCGAACATCAGCACGAAGCCCGCGATGGACAGTGGGACCGCGTTGGCTACGCCGGCGAGCAGCAACGCGACACCGAGGATGAAACCGATACAGCCGAGGACGATCCTCCGCTTGTACCGGCTCTTCGGCGCGATGTTGCGGATGGAGCTGACGAACTTTGGATCCTCGGCAGCAAGATAACGCTCGATCTGCTCGAGCTCACGCTGCTCGTGCTCTGAGAGTGGCACGATGCCTCCTGCCCGGGCCGAGCCCCCACACGCGACTACCGGCTGGTACCAAGCATACGAATGGACTCGGCTGCGCGAAAGCCATCCACTGAGGTGCGTCGAGGAGATTCCACCTCGTCGCACCCGGCTACCGCGTCAGCCACTTCGTACACGTCGAGGGTAACGCGCCGAGCGGTCGGCTGGTTCCCCTGGTGTCCCCGTAATCGCCCGAACCGGGCCTAGTCGTCCCTGCGCATGGCCACGACATGCAACGACGTGGCGAGGGCACGCAGCTCCGGATGTTCCGCGGCGACTTTTTCCAGCGCGAGTAGCGCCGCCTGGCCGCCCGGCTCGCCGTCGGCCACACCGCCTGGCACCAGGTCCGCGAAGACCCGCACCCCGTGGACGGCGGTCACCTCCAGGCCTGCGCCGGTGAGCAGCACCGTCAGGTCGGCGAGGGTGAACCGCCGCGGCATCGGGTCGCCGGCTCCCCAGGTGCCGAGCCGGTCACCCAGCGCGTGCTTGGCCTCGGCGAAGCGCCCGGCCAACGCGCGGTGCACCACGGCCGCCAGCCGGTTCGGCGCCAGCACGCTCACCGCCGCGCCCGGCCGGAGCACGGCCGCCACCTCGGCGAGGGTGGCCGCCGGGTCGTCGACGTACTCCAGCACGTTGTGGCACAGCACCAGGTCGACGGCGGCCGACACGGACGCGCCGAGGTCGCTGGCGTCGCCCTGCACACCGCGTACGGTCACGCCGTGCTCGGCGGCCCGCCGGGCGAGCGTGGCGAGCGCGTCGGCGCTCTCGTCCACGACGGTGACCTCGTGGCCCAGGCTGGCCAGCGGCACCGCGAACCCGCCGGTGCCACCACCCAGGTCGAGGACGGAGATGGCTGCCGCACCAGCGGCGGCCCGCTCGTCGAGCAGACCGGTGAGCGCCTCCCACACCACGGCAGTCCGCGGCGACGGCGTCACCGCACCGGGCATCGGCATCCCTTGGGCCACCGCTCCTCCTCCGTCCGCCGGGAGTACGGCACACACGGTAGCGCTCCCGCTCCACCCGCCACCGAGGGCCGCGGCGGCTAGATGGTTGATTCCTTGGTCAGTGGTCGTAGGCGGTTAGTGATCGTTTGCTGGTGACGCCGGTGGTCCAGTTGGTCCAGATGCCGGAGGTGAGGGCGAGGAGTCGCTGGGCGATGCGGGTGAAGACTCCGGTGGGT
>WHTA01000078.1 GCA_009379825.1 Streptosporangiales bacterium | reverse complement strand
CACCTCCGCCAGCTCCGCGACACGCTCAACGCCCAGTTCACCGAGACTGTCAGTACCCCATGCGATGCTGAACACGAGCAGGTGGCCTAACGATCACCTCGGGGCCGCCACCGAAGTTCAACGGAACTCGGGACATCCTCGGTTCGATGCGACGGGGGGAATGACCCGACAGACCCGACGGGGGTGCACCTAACGAACGAAGGTGGGTGGCTCCAGATGGCTACCGTTAGTGCTTCTTCTGGCAAGTTCCGGTTCGCGCAGGACTTCAAGCTCAACACGCTCGACATCGTCGTCGCCGTCCTCCTGGGGATCATCCAGGCGGTGATCGAGATCGTCGGCGCGTTGGGATTCCTCGAACGCACGGTCTGGCTGGGCGGTTCTGCCGGCTTCGCGTTCTATGCAATCTACAACGGCCTCACGTGGTTGCTCTACTTCGCCGGTGCCTACCTGCGCAAGCGAGCCGGTGTGATCGTCTTGGCAGCGGTCGTCACGGGCCTGATCCGCTGGTTCTTCGGTGACCCGGACGGCCCGATCCTGTTGTGGTACGCGCTGTTCCCGTCCATCGGCGCGCTCGCGGTGTTCTGGCTACTGCGGTGGCGCAGCCAGAACCTGCTGTTCGCGCTCACCAGTGGTGCGGCCAGCGGCCTCAACCAGGTCGCGCTGTTCGTGGTGCTCGGCGGCTTCAAGCTGGCCGGCGGCGCGATGTGGGGCCTGATCTCCATCCTGGTCGGCTTCCTCGGCGGTCTGGTCTGGGGCATCGCCGCCAGATACCTCGGCAAGGGGCTGCAGAAGGCCGGTGCGCCGACCGTGCAGGAACCGCCGGCGCGGCAAGGTTCCGCGGACAGCTACGCGTAGGGCGGCGCGGAAGGGAAAGGGAGCGCCGATGCCTCCTCCGGCACTTGCCGTGGAGAACTACAGCTTCTGGTACGACGCCAGCAGCTCCGACCGTCCCGAGCTCGAGGACGTCTCGTTCGAGGTGACGCGCGGCGACTTCGTGCTCATCCTGGGCATGAGCGGGTCGGGCAAGAGCACCCTGGCGTTGAACCTGGTCGGGATCTACCCGGACTTCTTCGGTGGCAAGAACGAGGGCAGGGTGCTCATCGACCACCAGGAGAAGGGGTTGGTGAACCGGCGCGAGCTGACGCCGAGCGAGCGCTTCCAGTGCGTGAACATGCTGTTCCAGAACCCCGAGGACCAGATCGTCACGCTCACCGTCGAGGAGGAGATCGGGTTCGCGCTCGAGAACTACCTGATCCCTACGTCGGAGATCGACGCGCGGATCGACAGGGCGCTGGATCTGGTGGCATTGAAGGGATTCCGCACCCGGTCGACGAGCAAGCTCTCCGGCGGCGAGAAGCAGCGGGTCGCACTCGCGGCGATGCTCGCGATGCAGCCGCGCGTGCTGATCCTGGACGAGCCGACGTCGAACCTCGACCCGGTCGGCACCGACGAGGTGCTCGGCGCGATCGACCGGATCAGGGAGCACAGCGACACCACCCTGCTCGTGGTGGAGCACGAGGTCGACGCGGTCTTCCGGAAGGTCGACAAGGTACTGCTGGTCGATGGGGCGAAGGTGCACGGCCCTAGCGACCCGCGCGAGTTCCTCGCCGAGCACGGTCTGGACGTACGCGACCGGCTCGGTCTGTGGATCCCGCAGGCGGCGGAGGTGGCGCTCGAGCTGCGGTCGCGCGGCGTGTCGCTTCCGCAGCTGCCGCTGGACGCGGCCGAGCTCGTCGCCGGGGTGCGCGAGCGGGTCGAGCTCGGCCGGGCGCCCGAGCCGGTGGCCGAGCCGCCGTCGCAGGCCGGTGAGGCGGTGATCGAGGCCAGGGACGTGCACTTCTCGTACTCGTCGCAGCCGGACGTCCTGCGCGGTGTGGACCTCGAGGTGCGCCGGGGCGAGCTGCTCGCCATCGTCGGGCAGAACGGCTCGGGCAAGTCGACGCTCGCCGCGCACCTCAACGGTCTGCACAAGCCGACGCGTGGCGAGGTGCTGGTCGAGGGGAAGCTGACCACGAAGTACAAGTTCGCCGACCTGGTGCGGCGGGTGGCGTTCATCTTCCAGATGCCGGAGAAGCAGTTCGTGCGCAACACCGTCGAGCACGAGATGGCGCACGGCCTGCACGCGATGAAGTACGACCCGGCGGAGATCGGGCAGCGGGTGGATCGCTACCTCGACAGCGTCCGGCTGCAGGACCGCAAGTCGGCGAGCCCGTACGTGCTCAGCCACGGCCAGAAGCGCAGGCTGTCGGTCGCGTGCATGGTCATCACCGAGCCGGACGTCGTCGTGCTCGACGAGCCCACGTTCGGGCAGGACTACCAGCAGGCGCAGCGGTTGATGCTGCTGCTGCGTGAGCTGGCCGACGCCGGGGCCGCGGTGGCGTTCATCACGCACGACATGCGCCTGGTCGCGGAGTACGCCGACCGCTGTGTGGCCATGTGCGAGGGCGAGGTCATCTTCGAGGGCACCGCCCTCGAGCTGTTCGCCCGCACCGACGTGCTCGAACGTGCCAGGCTGAAACGGCCGGCGGTGTACGAGTTCTCGCACGCGCTGTTCGGCGCGCCGACCGCCGACACCGGCTGGGTGATCGACCACATCGAGGAGGCCGCCGGTGTCTGATCTCGAACTCTCGTACCGGGACGCGAACTCGTTCTTCCACCGGATGGACCCGGTCTCGAAGACGCTGTTCATCGTCGGGGTCTCGTTCGTCGCGATCTTCAACGCGAACATCTACGTCGGGTTGACGTTGTTCCTGTTCTGCTTCGCGTGCGCGGCGTTCTTCACCGGCGTCTCGCTGCGCACCTACTGGGTCTTCGGCCGCGTGCTGCTGCCGTTCATCCTCATCCTGACGCTGGTCTTCCCGTTCTTCTACCACGGCCAGGTCAGCGCAGGCTCCGCGGACATCGCGATCCACACGCCGATCAAGGACCTCACCTGGAGTGCGCTCGGCTTCGGTGCGCTGCTGGCGCTGCGGTTCGGCGCGATCGGCATCTCCGGGCTCATCTTCGCGTTCACCACCCACCCGAGCGACCTGGTGCAGAGCTTCTCCAAGGTCGGGCTCAGCTACCGGTTCGTGCATGCTCCGGTGCTCGGCCTGGTGCTGTTCCCCGCGTTCCTGTTGCTCGGCAAGGACATCTCCACCACGCAACGGATCCGCGACCTCGGTCACGACACCAACTGGCTGGTGCGCCGCTGGCGGCGGGGCCGGCATCTGGCGTTCGCCATGATTGTGCTCGGGCTGCGCAACGGTCAGACGCAGGCGATGGCACTGGACATCCGTGGCTACGGCGCCCACAAGTCGCGCACCTACATGCGGGCGTTGCCGTCGAGCACGAGCGGCAGGGTGTTCGGATGGGCGTTCTTCGCCATCTCCATCGCGTACCTCGCCGTGCAGATCACCCAGCTGTCCGGCGCCATGCCGTGGGATCTCGGTCAGTGAGGGAGGGCTCTATGGAGGAACCGAAGGTCAGGATCGTGCCGGCCGACATGCGGTCGACGGACACGCCGCAGACGCCCGGACTCTTCCGCGAGGTCGCGTTCGACGGGCGCAACCCGGACGCCAAGCGGCTCAGCGCGTTCCTGAGCACGGTGGAGCCGGGTGCGGCGACGGGTGCACACCACCACGGCGACCAGGAGACGGTCCTCTACGTGTTGTCGGGCATCGCCAGGTTCCGGTGGGGCGACCGGCTCGAGCACGTCGCGGAGGCCGACGTTGGCAGCTTCGTCTTCATCCCCGCGCACGTCGTGCACCAGGAGATCAACGGTTCGGCCGACGACGAGACCGCGTGGGTGGTCGTCAGGTCCGACCCGAACCCGATGGTGGTGAACCTGCCCGACCTCGACCATCTCGCCGAGCAGGCGATGCGCAGCATCGTCGCGCCTGAATGACCGCCAACACCGACGGAGGTTTGTCGAACGTGCCAGCCGATCTCTACCCGACCGCGGTCGTGGACATCCACAACCACTTCATCCCGCCCGAGCTCGTCGCGGATGCCAGGAAGGGCAAGGTGCTCGACGGCATCACGCTCGACCGGGCCGGCGGGCAGGACTGGCTCGTCCACCCGCAGGGGTTCAGGTACCCGTTGAACCCCGGGTTCTACGACCTCGACTACCGGGTCGCGGAGATGGACAAGCTCGGCACCGACTTCCAGGTCGTCTCCATCGCGCCACCGATGTTCATCTACTGGGCGGAGTCGTCCATCGCCGTCGACTTCGCGAAGCTGGCGAACGACTCGCTGGCGAAGTTCGTCGGCGAGTCCGGCGGCCGGATGGCGGCGGTCGCGACGCTGCCGATGCAGGACCCGGACGCGGCTGCGGCGGAGCTGGAGCGCGCGGTGACGACGCTGGGCCTGTGCGGCGCGGAGATCGCCCCGGTGATCGAACGTACGCCGCTGGACGACCCGAGCCTCGTGCCGGTGCTCGAGACGGCGCAGCGGCTCGGCGTGCCGCTGATCCTGCACCCGACGTATGTCGGCGACAAGCCGGGCCTGGAGGACTTCTACCTGACCAACCTGGTCGGGAACCCGCTGGACACGTGCGTCAGCGCGGCACGGTTGATCTTCAGCGGCGTGCTCGACAGATTGGCGGCGCTCGAGCTGGTGCTGATGCACGGCGGCGGCTTCTTCCCGTACCAGATCGGCAGGTTCGACCACGGGTACCGGGTTCGTACGGAGTCGAGCGGGCCGGCGCAGCAGCCGTCGAACTACCTGACCAGGTTCACCTACGACACCGTCACGCACGACCCGCGCGCGTTGGACTTCCTGATCAAGCTGGTAGGCGCGGACCGGGTCGCGTACGGCACCGACTACCCGTACGACATGGCGGGCGGCTCGCTGCCCAACCAGCTGGCCGACATCCAGCTGGCACCGGAGGACCACCAGCGCATCGCCGCGGCGAACGCGCAACGGCTGTTCGGCCTGCCGGCCGGCGTCCTCGCCGGCTGACCGGACGCCCGATGGCTACGCCGTCAGGTCCGCGGGTCGCCGTCGTCGGCGGCTCGCTCGGCGGGTTGACGGCCGCCCTGCTGTTGCGCGACGCCGGGTGCGACGTGGGCGTGTACGAGCGGTCGCGGACCAAGTTGCAGAGCCGGGGCGCCGGCATCGTCGTGCACGAGCTGACCGTCCGCTACCTGGTGGAGCGCGAGCTGCTCGACCTCGACGACGTGAGCGTCGGCGCGAGCTGGTGGCGGTACGTCGACAGCGCCGGCGAGGTCGTGCACGAGGAGTCGTGCCGGCACCGGTTCACGTCCTGGAACACGTTGTACCGGGCGATGCTTGACCACTTCGACGCGCAGCGCTACCACCTGGGCAGCGAGATGACCGGGTTCGAGCAGCGGCACGACGGCGAGACCGGCTGCGACCTGCTGGTGTGTGCCGACGGGGCGGCGTCGGCGGCGCGTGCCGTGCTGCAGCCGGACGCCGTCGCCCGCTACGCGGGGTACACCGGGTGGCGGGGCACGGCCGAGGAGGCGGCGCTCACCGACGCGACGCTGACCGAGCTCGCCGACGCGATCACGTACCACGTGCTGCCGGGCAGCCACCTGCTGACGTACCCCATCCCCGGCCTCGACGGGGCCAGGGAGCGCGGGCGCCGGCTGATGAACTTCGTCTGGTACCGCAACGTGCCGGCGGGCACGGAGTTCGAGGCGCTGATGACCGACAGCGCCGGGGTCTACCGTCCGTTGTCGGTGCCGCCCGGCATGCTGCGGGAGGAGTACGTCGCGGAGCTGGCCGCGGCGGCCGACGTGCTGCCGCCGGCGATGGCGGAGGTCGTGCGGTCGACGGCGGAGCCGTTCATCCAGGGCATCTTCGACGTCGCCGTACGCCGGATGGCGTTCGGCCGGGTGTGCCTGATCGGCGATGCGGCGTTCTGCGCGCGTCCGCACGCGGCGGCAGGCACAGCGAAGGCGGCCGCGGACGGGTGGGCGCTGGCCGACGCCGTACGCAAGCACGACGGCGACGTGGTCGCGGCACTGCAGGCCTGGGAGCCCGGCCAGCTCGACCTCGGCCGCAACCTGGTCGAGCGCAACAGGGAGATGGGTGAGCGCAGCCAGGTCAGGCACACCTGGTGGCCTGGCGACCCCAGCCTCGCGTTCGGCCTGCGGGGTCCGGGCGACTGACAGCTGCGCCGTGACTGCGTTCGGTCACGGTTCGTGTGACACCTGCAACCGGCCATCCGCGGTGGGAGAATGGGCGCCGACGACGGGTACGTGGGGCAGCCTTGGAGGTCGTCATGCCGGAGGACCGATCACCCGGGGATGATCCGACGCCACCTCGCGGTGGCGTCTACGAGTGGTATCAGCGCGGTCTGTCGCTGCTGGCCGCGGGCAGTCCGGCCGCAGCGCTGCAGCTCTTCGAGCGGGCGGCCGACGCCGAGCCCACCAAGCACAGCGTGCGGGAGGCACTGGGCCGCGCGCAGTACGATGCAGGACAGTACGCCGCGGCAGCGGAGAGCTTCGCGATCATCGTGGACGAGAACCCGGTGGACGACTACGCGTTGTTCGGGTTGGGGCTCGCGGCGACGCGCAACGGTGAGCTCGACAGGGCCGTCGAGCACCTCACCGTCGCCGTAGCACTGCGACCGGAGCGGCCGCACTACCGAAAAGCGCTTCGGGTCGCCCGAGCGCGAAAGGCAGTCAGTTGACCCCACCGGCACCGGTGCTGAAGGAATCCACCCAACCACTCGCGGCCGAGTACGACACCGCGCTGCTCGACCTCGACGGCGTCGTGTACCTCGGCGACCACGCGGTGCCAGGTGCGGTGGCCGGCCTGGCGTCCGCAAGGGCCGCCGGCATGCGGGCGGCGTTCGTGACGAACAACGCCTCCCGTCCGCCGGACGTGGTCGCGGAGCAGCTGCGCGGGCTGGGCGTCGACGCGGCCGTCGACGACGTCGTCACGTCCGCGCAGGCGGCGGCCCACCTGATCGCCGACAAGGTGCCGGCCGGCGCGCCGGTGCTGGTGCTCGGCGGCGCCGGGCTCTGGACGGCGGTCAGCGAGAGCGGCCTGCGGGCGGTGACGTCCGCCGCCGACGAGCCGGTCGCCGTCGTGCAGGGCTTCAGCAGCGACCTCGACTACGCGCAGCTGGCCGAGGGTGCGCACGCGGTCCGCGGCGGCGCGATGTTCGTGGCGTCCAATATGGACATCACCCTGCCCGGGCCGCGTGGCCCGATGCCGGGCAACGGGTCGCTGGTGCAGGTGCTGCGCATCGCTACCGGCGTCGACCCGGTGTCCGCGGGCAAGCCGGAGCCTGCGCTGTACGAGGAGGCGATGCGGCGCAGCGGCGCGTGCAAGCCGCTGGTCGTCGGGGACCGGCTGGACACCGACATCGCGGGCGCCGTACGTGCGGTCGTCGACAGCCTGCTGGTGCTCACCGGCGTGTCGCAGCCGGCCGACGTGGTGCGCGCACCGGCCGAGATGCGGCCGAACTACCTGGCGTCCGACCTCGCCGCGCTGACCCGGCCGCAGCCGGCGGTCGTGCCGGTGGCCGACGGCTGGCGGTGCGGATCGTGGACCGCCGCGGTGGTCGACCGTGAGCTGCAGCTGCAGGGTTCGGGCGCCTTTGACGACGGGCTGCGCGCACTGTGCGCCGCAAGCTGGGCCGAGCCGAGCCCGCCGGACGCCGGGGCGGCGCTGGCCGCGCTGGGCGCGGGCTGAGCCTCAGACCAGGCTGTACGTGACGAACGAGACGGCGATGTACTGCGCCGTGTAGCCGACCACCGTGCACGCGTGGAAGACCTCGTGGAAACCGAACCAGCGAGGGCTCAGCCGCGGGCGCTTGAGCGCGTAGACCAACCCACCGACGGTGTACGCGAGCCCGCCGGCGAGCACCAGCACGAACGCGGCTATGCCGCCGCCGGTGAGCAGCTGCGGGAAGACGAACACGGCGACCCAGCCCAGCCCGACGTACAGCGGGGTGTACAGCCAGCGCGGCGCGTTCAGCCAGAACAGCCGGAACACTACGCCGAGGATCGCGCCTGTCCAGACCACCGTGAGCACGGCGATCCGGGGCCCGCCGGACATGGCGAGCAACGCGATCGGGGTGTAGGTGCCGGCGATGATCAGGTAGATGTTGGAGTGGTCGAGCCGGCGCAGCAGGGCGTGCACGCGGGCCGTCCAGGTGCCGCGGTGGTAGATCGCGGAGACGCTGAACAGCAGCAGTGAGGTCAGCGCGTACACCACTGCCGCGAGCCGCGCGAGCGGCGAAGGCGCGAGCGCGGTGAGCACGATGCCGGCGGCGAGCACGAGCGGCGCCATGCCGGCGTGCAGCCAGCCGCGTAGCTTCGGCTTCAGCCGGGCGAGGTCCTCGGTGCCGGGGAGGTGGTCGCCTACGGTGGCAGGCGGCTGGGTGGCCACGGGCGTCCTCCGGGGCTCGGGGCGTACGTTACTCACGAGTAACGTATCTGGGTGCTGCGATGTTCCCTAGAGCATCGCCTTGAGCTTCAGTATGTCCATCATGCTGGCCTCCACCTTGACCCGCTTGGTGAGCCAGGCCTTGGCCATGTCCAGGCTGCCGTCCACCATCGCGACCAGGTCGTCGCTGGTCGCCGTGAACCGGATCTGCGCCTTCGGCTGCGGCTGCGTGGTGACGTCGACCAGCTCACCGCGGCGCAGGGTGCCGTGGAACGTGACGTCGAGGTCGCTGACGTGACAGCTGAGTGTGCGCTCGCCCAGGCCGGACTTGTCGCCGGACTCCTGGATCTTCTGGGCGAGTCCGTCGATCGCCTGCTGGCACTCCTCGAGTGTCGCCATCGGTTGCCTCCGCTCGGTCCGGTGCCGACGCGGCACCCGGTGATCACGGTAGCGCCTGCCGATCCCGGCGGGGGCTTGCCTCGCCGGGATCGGGACGCGGGGGATATCTGCGTCGGATGCGGTGGCGGGGGAGGTAGCGTTCTTCGCGCAGAGGCTCCACGTCGGAAGGAGAGGCCGTGACCGAGGCGCAGGGCCAGCACGATCGACCCGGCCCACCGGCCGAGGAGGAGACGGCACCCACCGAGCAAGGTGTGTCGGATGCGGCCACTGAGACCCACGTGACGCACGAGGCAGCCGCACCCGCCCCATGGCTCGCCCCACCCGCCGAGCCGGCAGCCGAGCCAGCCGAGCTACCGGCGGACGAGCCGGCGGCCGCGGAGCCAGCACCGGAGGCCGAGGCAGCGGTGGCCGAGCCAACCGAGCTACCGGCGCCAGCCGAGCTACCGGCGGCGGCCGACGAGCCGGCGGCTGCGGAGCCAGCGGCGGTGGCCGAGCCGATGGCCGACCCGGCGGCGGGCGACCCAGACCCAGTGGCGGCGGAGCCGCCGATCCAGCCAGCGGTCGCGGAGCCGATCGACCCGTCGGCGGCCGAGTTCTGGGCTGCAGGTCCAGCGGTGACCGACCCAATGGCCGAGCCGTCGGCGTCGCCGGGGGAGGCCGAGCCCGACGCGCCGGGCGCCGAGCCCTATGCGGCCGAGCAGGAGCCGGTCGACAGCTACCCGGAACCAGTCGACCTCGACGCCGCCGACGCGGGCGCCACCGACGCCGGCGAGCTCGACGTGGCTGGCCCTGGTGCCGAGGCCGCGGGCGTGCCGGCGGAGCGGGCGCCCGAGCCGGCGATGCCGGAGCCGCCGGGGACGGGGGAGGCGCGGGTGGACGAGGTGGTTGCGCCGCTGCAGCTGCTGGCAGACCGGCCGACCGAGGAGCACGTCGGCGCGTACGAGGCCGCACATGCGGGCCTGCAGGACGTGCTGGCCGATCTCGATCGCGAGACCGACGGCGACTGATGATGACCGACGCCCGGCTCGACGTCGTGCTGGTCCGGCGTGGCCTCGCCAGGTCGCGGCGGGAGGCGCACGACCTCGTCGGCGCCGGCCGGGTGGCCGTCGCCGGGCGGACGGCGACGAAGCCGGGCCGGCCGGTCGCGGACGACGCGGCGATCGAGGTCGACCGGCCGGCGGCCGAGTACGTGGCCAGATCGGGGCGGAAGCTCGCCGGCGCGCTCACGGCGTTCGGCCAGGACGGGCTGCACGTCGAGGGTCGCCGCGCGCTTGACGCCGGCGCGTCCACCGGCGGGTTCACCGACGTCCTGCTGCGCGCCGGCGCCGCCGAGGTGCACGCCGTCGACGTCGGCTACGGGCAGCTCGCGGCGTCGATCCGCGCCCACCCCGCGGTACGCGTCCACGAGCGCACGAACGTCAGGGAGCTGACGCCCGACGCACTGGGCGGTCGGGTCGCCCTGGTTGTCGCGGACCTGTCGTTCATCTCGCTGACGCTGGTACTGCCCGCGCTCGCCCGGTGCGCGACACCGGACGCCGACCACGCGCTGTTGGTGAAGCCGCAGTTCGAGGTGGGCCGGCAGGCGGTGGGCGGCGGCGTCGTGCGGTCCCCGCAGCTGCGTGCGGACGCGGTGACCGCGGTCGCGGCGGCCGCGCGCGAGTGCGGCCTCGGCGTGCGCGGGCTGGTCGAGAGCGACGTCCAGGGTGCGCACGGGAACGTGGAGTACCTGCTCTGGCTGCGCGCCGGCGCAGGCCTGGACATCGAGGCAGCGGTACGTGAGACGGTGCTCGGAGGAGGATGAGCGCAGCAGAGGACAGGGCGGGCGGGCGGTCGGCGACCCCCGTGCTGCTGGTCGTACACACCGGCAGGCAGGCCGCCGTGCGCAGCGCCCAGCTGCTGATCAAGCACCTGTCGGAGAGTGAGGTGCCGGTACGCATCCTCACCGACGAGGCGGCCGCGCTCGACGTGCACGACCTGCCCGGGGTCGAGGTCACCGCCTCGGGTGAGGCGGCCGCGGCCGGCGCCCAGCTGGTGGTGGTGCTCGGCGGCGACGGCACCCTGCTGCGGGCGGCCGAGCTGGCCCGTCCCGCCGGCACCCCGCTGCTCGGCGTCAACCTGGGCCACATCGGCTTCCTCGCGGAGGCCGAGCGGGAGGACCTCGCCGCCCTGCTCGGCCGGATCGTGCACGTCCAGTACGACGTCGAGGAGCGGATGACGCTCGACGTACGCGTCTTCAGGGACGGCGAGGAGGTCGCCGCCACCTGGGCGCTGAACGAGGCGTCGGTGGAGAAGACCGACAGGGAGCGGATGCTCGAGCTGGTGGTCGGCGTGGACGGCCGCCCGCTTTCGCGGTGGGGCTGCGACGGCGTGGTGTGCGCAACCCCGACCGGCTCGACGGCGTACGCGTTCTCCTGTGGCGGCCCCGTGGTGTGGCCGGAGGTGGCGGCGTTGCTCGTGGTGCCGATCAGCGCGCACGCGCTGTTCGCCCGTCCGTTGGTGGTGTCGCCGAGCTCGTCCATCGTCGTGCAGGTCGCCGCCGACCGACCCACGCACGGCGTGCTGTGGTGCGACGGCCGGCGTGCGCTCGAGCTGCCGCCCGGTGCCCGGGTGGAGGTACGCCGCGGCGAGCTGCCGGTGCGGCTGGCCAGGTTGCATCCGCACCCGTTCAGCGATCGGCTGGTGGCGAAGTTCGGCCTGCCCGTCCAGGGCTGGCGGGGCCAGTCGACCGACACGGCCGGTGAGGCGGCGCAGTGATGTTGGAAGAGATGCGCATCGACGGGCTGGGCGTCATCGACGAGGCGGTGCTCGAGCTGGCGCCCGGCCTCACGGTGCTGACCGGCGAGACCGGCGCGGGCAAGACGATGGTGGTGACGGCGCTCGGCCTGCTGCTCGGCGGCCGCGCCGACGCCGGCCGGGTGCGTCCCGGCCATCCGCGGCTGTCGGTGGAGGGCCGGGTGTGCGTACCCGCCGATAGCACCGTGGTAACGCGCGCGGCCGACGCCGGCGCGGAGCTGGACGACGGCGCCCTCATCCTCGCCCGCACCGTCGGCGCGGAGGGCAGGTCGCGCGCGTTCCTCGGCGGCCGTACGGTGCCGGCCAGCCTGCTCGCCGAGATCGGCGCCGAGCTGGTGGCCGTGCACGGCCAGGCCGACCAGCAGCGGCTGCTGCAGCCGGCGAGGCAGCGCGCCGCACTGGACAGCTACGCCGGGTCGAACGTGGCGAAGCCACTGGCCGTGTTCCGCGAGCGCTACGAGAAGCACCGCGAGGTACGGGAGACGCTGGACGAGCTCACCACGAAGGCGCGCGAGCGCGCCCAGGAAGCCGACCTGCTGCGGCTTGGGCTCGCCGAGGTGGAGCAGGTCGAGCCGGTGGCCGGCGAGGACGCCGAGCTGGCCACCGAGGCGGAGCGGCTCGCACACGCGGACGCGCTGCGTACGGCGGCGGAGACCGCGCACGCCGCGTTGCTCGGTGACCGCGACGAGGCCGCGGCGCAGGGCACGGACGCGGCCTCGCTGGTGGCCGGCGCGCGGCAGACGCTCGACGGCATGCGCGACCACGACCCGGAGCTCGCGGCGCTGGCCGACCGGCTCGCCGAGGTCGGCTACCTGCTCACCGACTGCGGCGGCGAGCTGGCGTCGTACGCGACGTCGGTGGAGGCTGACCCGGCGCGGCTCGCGGCGGTCGAAGAACGGCGGGCGGCGCTCGGCGCACTGACGAGGAAGTACGGCGACGACGCGGACGCGGTGCTCGCCTGGGCACGCGACGCGGCCGCCAGGCTCACCGAGCTGGACGGCGACGACGAGCGGATCGGGGAGTTGCAGCAGACCGAGGCGGCGCTGGCGAAGGAGCTCGACGAGCTGGCCGCAAAGCTGACCAAGGCCAGGCAGCGCGCCGCGGTGAAGTTCGGCAAGGAGGTGTCGGGGGAGCTCGCCGACCTCGCCATGCCGGACGCCACCGTCGAGGTGGTCGTGTCGCCGGCCGAGAAGCGCGGGCCGACGGGTGACGACGCCGTCGAGGTGCTGCTGACCCCGCACCCGGGTGCGCCCGCGCGCCCGCTGCACCGCGGCGCGTCCGGCGGTGAGCTGTCCAGGATCATGCTCGCGGTGGAGGTGGTCTTCGCCGGCGCGGACCCGGTGCCCACGTTCGTCTTCGACGAGGTGGATGCCGGCGTGGGCGGCAAGGCGGCGGTCGAGGTGGGGCGCCGGCTGGCGCGGCTGGCCGCCAACTCGCAGGTGGTCGTCGTGACGCACCTGCCCCAGGTGGCCGCGTTCGCCGACCGCCACCTGCTGGTGCGCAAGGACGCCGAGGGCACGTTCACCAGCAGCGGCGTGACCACACTCGACGATGACGGCCGGGTGCGCGAGCTCGCCCGGATGCTCGCCGGCCTGGAGGACTCCGAGCTCGGCCAGGCGCACGCCGAGGAGCTGCTCGACATGGCCGCGGCCGACCGCAGCGGACGTACCTGAGCCCGGTAGGATCCGGGCTGCCAACCCCTTCGAAAGGATTCGCGAGCGGTGTACGAGAAGACCCTGGTCATCCTCAAGCCAGACGCCTACGCGCGTAGCCTCACCGGTGAGATCATCGCGCGGTTCGAGCGCTGCGGCCTGCGGTTGGAACAGATTCGCGTGTCCCGGGGAGAGAACGCGATCATCGACGACCACTACCCGCGCGACGAGGATTGGTTGGGCGCCGTCGGCGGCAAGACGCTCGCCGACTACGAGCGGCTCGGCATCTCCGCGCAGGAGAAGCTCGGCACCGACGACGCGGTGCAGATCGGGCAGCAGGTACGCAGCTGGCTGGTCGAGTTCATGCAGAGCGGCCCGCTGGTGCCGATGGTGCTGTCCGGCAACCGCGCCGTGGAGACCGTACGCAAGCTGGTCGGCAACACGCTGCCCGTCTCGGCCGCACCCGGCACCATCCGCGGCGACTACAGCTCCGACTCCGCCGACCTGGCCAACGACGAGACCCGTCCGGTAAGGAACCTGATCCATGCCTCAGGCGATCTAGAAGAGGCCGAGCGGGAGATCAAGCTCTGGTTCCCCACCCTCGGCGAGACCGTTACCTAGCGGGCCGGTGCGGCCCGGCCCGCTGATCGTGGAAGGCGGAGCCGGATGGCCGAGAGCAGTTTGCCGGACGAGGGCACCCGATACGAGGTAGCCACGGAGATCCTCCGCGCCCTGCACGCGGACGCAGTACGGCGGCAGCACCGGGGCGAGGCGGACAGGTACTGGGAGTTGCGGCGCGGGCTGTTCCGTGCGTCGGCCGCCGAGGTCGAGCGGCTGATCGCGGAGTACGGCCCGCAGGCGCGGCGGCTGGTCACCCAGGGCTGATGAATCCCAGCTCGATCCCAACCTGCACGTCCTACCTTCTGGGGAAACATCGGCGACGGTTCCACGAGCTCATCGTGCCGGTGCTCGACCGGACGCCGCCGGTGGACGACCCGTGGGCGATCGTCGTGGGCGGCCGCGCCGGGGCAGGCAAGGGAGGTGCTCAAGCGCTCGCTGCTGCGGACGTGGGAAGCGGACGCGGCCCGCGCGGGCCGGGAGTTCGTGCAGCCGGTGGAGCTCGGCACCGACGAGATGCGGCACGTCCACCCGCAGTGGTTCAAGCTGCTCAGGCAGGAGGACCACACGGCCGCGTTCTACACCACCAGGGACTGCCGGCAGTGGGTGGACGAGTCCGTCCCGTACGTGACGACACCGCACCCCGACGACCCCGGCAAGGGCGGTTCCAAGCCGGTGCTCTTCGACGTGCAGCTCAACGACCCGAAGCGGGGTCGCAGCCTGCTCGAGCAGTTCCAGCAGGCCGAGTACCCATTGCGGGTGGCGTACGCCGGGGATCCCGTGGCGCTGAGCCAGCTGAACGCACTGGACCGGTACGCCCAGATGCAGGCCGAACTGGGTGGCGGCCGGTTCGCGGCCAACCCGGAGAACTCCGACCCTGGGATCCTGGCGACGGCCGAGATGATCGACCGCAACAGGCTGGCGCCCACCGAGATCTACCGCAGCATCGGCACTGTCGAGAACCCCAGGCACGAGCTGGTCTACCGGAGCTCCCCGGAGGAGCAGGGCCCCGGACGTCCGTCCCCGACGGCGGCAGTGCTGCGCCGCCAGTGGGAGCTGCCGTGGAGCCGCGAGCCGACGGCGACGTTCGCCGACCGTGCCCGCGGCCTGATGCGTCGTCTCGAGCCGCGGTGGTACCCGGAGCTGGCGAAGGCGGTGCGCTCGGCGCAGCCGTACGCACACCAGGGCGTCGACCTGCGGCCACTGCTGAAGGACCTGGACCGGGCGCGGCCGAGAGCGGAGGCGACCCGCAGGGCAGAACCGCACCGGTTAACCCCGGTACGGTGTCCGGTTGGTCAGAAAAATCGGGACACCGGGGCGTGGTGTTGCCGGGAAGTGACGCGCTGTCGTGTCACGATGTCAGCGCGATGAAAGTACCTACCATGCGCCGCCAGAAGCACGAGCGACTACCCGGGATCGCCGGCACCGCCCGTGTCGGCAGACGTACCAAGGAGCTGACCAAGCGTCTCGCGCCCGGTGACATCGCGGTGATCGACCAGGTCGACCTGGACCGCGTCACCGCGGAAGCGTTGGTCGCCCGCCGGGTCGCGGCGGTCGTCAACGCGGCGCCGAGCAGCAGCGGCCGGTACCCGAACGTCGGTCCCGAGGTGATCGTGGCCGCGGGCATCCCGCTGGTCGACCAGGTCGGCGACGACTTGCTGACCACGCTCGACGACGGCATGCGGGTGCGGCTCGACGGCGACGCGCTGTACGTCGGCGACCGGCTGGTGGCCAGCGGCGTCGAGCAGACCGAGGCGACCGTCACCCAGGCGCTCTCGGAGGCCAAGGCCGGTCTCTCCGTGCAGATGGAGGCGTTCGCCGCCAACACCATGGAGTACCTGAAGCGGGAGGCCGAGCTGCTCCTCGACGGCGGTGGCATCCCGCCGATCAGGACGCGGCTGCGCCGCCGGCACTGCCTCGTGGTGGTGCGCGGGCACCGCTGGCGCGACGACCTCCGTGCACTCCGGCACTACATCAAGGAGTACCGCCCGGTGCTGATCGGCGTGGACGCCGGTGCCGACGCGCTGCTCGAGGCGGGCTACCGCCCGAACCTGGTCGTCGGCGACATCGACACGATGTCCGACCGCGCGCTGCACTGCGGCGCGGAGATCGTGATGCACGGGTACCGCGACGGCCGGGTCCCCGGCAAGGAACGCGTCGACGATCTCGGTGTGGAAGCACCGATATTCACGGCGACCGGCAGCGGTGAGGACCTCGCCATGCTGCTCGCCGACGCCGCGGGCGCGAGCCTGATCGTCGGGGTCGGGACGCACGCGACGCTCGTCGACTTCCTCGACAAGGGCAGCGGGGGCATGGCCAGTACGTTCCTCAGCAGGCTGCGCATCGGCGGCAAGCTGGTCGACGCGAAGAGTGTCAGCCGGCTGCACCGTCCTCGCATCACCGGCAGGTCGCTGGTGGCGATGGTCGTCGCGTGCCTGATCGCCATGGTCGTCGCTGGCGTGATCTCGCCGGTCGGCGGCGTGTTCTTGACCTTCCTCCGAGAGCTGATCAGCGGGTTGGGCTCGTGATCGATTTCCGTTACCACCTCGTCTCCATCATCGCCGTCTTCCTTGCCCTGGCGATGGGCCTCGTGCTCGGCAGCACGGTGCTCAACGACATCGTCCTGCGCAGCACCACGCAGACCGCCGACGACCTGAGTGACCGCAACGAAGAGCTGCGCGGTGACCTGCGGTCGCTCGAGGACGGCGAGCGCACCACCGGGCAGTTCGTGGAGACGATGGCTCCGCGGCTGCTCGCCGACGAGCTGAAGAGCAAGCGGGTCGTGGTGTTCGCCGCCCCGGGTGCGGACCGGAGCCAGGTGCGGCAGGTGTCCGACGGCGTGGACATGGCCGGCGGCACCGTGACCGGCACCGTCACCCTGCGGAACACGTACGTGGACAAGCGCAAGGTGGGCGTGCTCGGCGGCCTCACCGACACCCTCGGCAAGAGCACCGAGCTCGACATGCCCACCGACGCCGTCCCGGCGGAACGCGCCGCGTACCTGCTCGCGAACGCCACGGTCACCAAGGACGAGGAAGCGCTCGGCAAGACCGACGACGACGCGACCGGCACGCTGACCGCGTTCGAGGAGGCGAAGTTCCTCGACCTCAGCGGTGCGCCGCAGAAGCGTGCGTCGCTCGCCATCGTGGTGGGGCCGGCGGAGAAGTACGCCGGCAACCAGGCGTCCGTGGGCAACGACTCGACCGTCGCGCTGGCCAGCTACCTGGACGAGACCGGAGCGGGCACCGTGCTGACCGCGCCGAGCGACTCCGCCGGCCGGGGTGGCGTGGTGACCGCGCTACGCGACGACCAGGGCGCCCAGGAGTCCGTCTCCACGGTGGACAACCTGGACACCCCGCCCGGGTACGTGGTGACGACGCTGGCGCTGGCGCTGGACGGCAACGGCTCCACCGGCCAGTGGGGCTCCGGCGCCGGTTCGGACGCCGTGGCGCCTTCCCCGTCCGCCGGCAGCGACTCTTAGCCGGACACACCGCGATGCCGACAGGTCACCCGACGGCGTGGCGGTCGCCGGCTCGTCCGCGGAGTTGTTAGCCTGGAATCCCGTGGGACGGACGTCGTCAGGCACGTTCGGTGAACAACGGGAGCGAGTGTTGGCACACTCTGGGGCCACCAAGCACATCTTCGTCACCGGCGGCGTCGCGTCGTCGCTGGGTAAAGGACTGACCGCCTCCAGCCTTGGCATGTTGCTGAAGGCCCGCGGGCTTCGCGTCACGATGCAGAAGCTCGACCCCTATCTGAACGTCGATCCGGGCACGATGAACCCGTTCCAGCACGGCGAGGTGTTCGTCACCGACGACGGCGCCGAGACGGACCTGGATATCGGCCACTACGAGCGGTTCCTCGACACCGAGCTGCAGGGCCGGGCGAACGTCACCACCGGCCAGGTGTACTCGACGGTGATCGCGAAGGAGCGCCGCGGCGACTACCTCGGTGACACGGTGCAGGTCATCCCGCACATCACCAACGAGATCAAGGCGCGCATCCGGCGGATGGCGACCGACGACGTCGACGTGGTGATCACCGAGGTGGGTGGCACCGTCGGCGACATCGAGTCGCAGCCGTTCCTCGAGGCGGCCAGGCAGGTGCGGCACGAGGTCGGCCGCGAGAACGTGTTGATCATCCACGTCTCGCTGGTGCCGTACATCGGCCCGTCCGGGGAGCTGAAGACCAAGCCGACGCAGCACTCGGTCGCCGCGCTGCGGCAGGTCGGCGTGTCGCCGGACGCGATCGTCTGCCGCTGCGACCGGGTCGTCCCGACGAGCACCAAGCGCAAGATCAGCTTGATGTGCGACGTGGACGAGGACGCCGTCGTCGCCGCGCCGGACGCGCCGAGCATCTACGACATCCCGAAGGTGCTGCACTCCGAAGGCCTCGACGCCTACGTCGTGCGGCGGCTCGGGCTGCCGTTCCGCGACGTCGACTGGACGGCCTGGGACGAGCTGCTCGAGCGGGTGCACCACCCGACCCGTGAGGTGACGGTCGCGCTGGTCGGCAAGTACATCGACCTGCCGGACGCCTACCTGTCGGTCACGGAGGCGCTGCGTGCCGGCGGTTTCGCGCACCGTACGAAGGTGGAGATCCGCTGGGTGGCCAGCGACGAGTGCGCCACGGTGGAGGGCGCGGCGCGGGAGCTCGACGGCGTGCACGCGGTGTGCGTGCCCGGCGGGTTCGGTATCCGCGGCGTGGAGGGCAAGATCGGCGCGATCCGGCATGCCAGGGAGAACCGCATCCCGTTCCTCGGTCTGTGCCTCGGCCTGCAGTGCGCCGTCGTCGAGTTCGCGCGCGACGTGGCCGGGCTGCTGGAGGCGGACAGCGCCGAGTTCGAGCCGACCACGCCCGACCCGGTGATCTCCACCATGGAGGACCAGGTCGACGTGGTGGCGGGGGAGCGCGACATGGGCGGCACCATGCGGCTCGGCCTGTACCCGGCGGAGCTGACCGAGGGCACTCTCGTGCGCGAGGCGTACGGCGTGCCGTTCGTGAAGGAACGGCACCGGCACCGCTACGAGGTGAACAACGCCTACCGCGGGCAGCTGGAGGCGGCCGGGCTGGTGGTCTCCGGGCACTCGCCGGACGGCCGGCTGGTGGAGTACGTCGAGCTGGCCAGGGACGCACACCCGTACTTCGTCGCCACGCAGGCGCACCCGGAGCTGCGGTCCAGGCCAACCCGCCCGCACCCACTGTTCGCCGGGCTGATCGCCGCGGCGGTGAAGCATGCCGAGGGCCTCGGCGACTGGCCGCGGGAGCAGGCCGAGGAGATCGCCGAGCTGGCGAAGATCGAGAAGGCCGTGCACGCGTGAACCACCCCGCGGGCGTGGAGCTGTGGACCGGACCGATCGTCGACGAGCACGGCAGGCTGCCGGTCACGAAGACCGAGGTCGGTTTCCACGGCAAGGTGTGGGACGTCGTACGCGACACCGTCGAGCTGGGTGCCGCAGGACCGGCCGTACGTGACTACATCGCCCACCCGGGTGCGGTCGCGGTGCTCGCGCTCGACGAGCAGGAGCGGGTACTGCTCGTGCGGCAGTACCGGCACCCGGTCGGCGCGTTCCTGTTCGAGCTGCCCGCCGGCCTGCGCGACATGGACGGCGAGACGCCGCTGGACGTCGCGCGCCGCGAGCTGCACGAGGAGACCGGTTACGAGGCGGACGAGTGGCGCACGCTGACCGACGTCTACCTCAGCCCTGGCGCGTCCGCGGAACGGGTGCGGGTGTACCTGGCCCGTGGCATCTCCGCACACGCGACCGGTCGTCCGCTCGACCTGCACGGCGAGGAGCTCGGCATGCCGATCGTTTGGGTGCCGCTCGCCGACCTCGTCCAGGGGGTGCTCGCCGGCGAGCTGCACAACCCCAGCCTGCAGACCGGCGTACTGGCCGCCTGGGTGGCCCGCGCCGACGGCTTCGGGTCGCTGCGTCCGGCGGACGCGCCGGAGGCCGGGTAGGCCGTCAGCGCTTCGCGCGGCGCGGTTTGAACACCGAGAGCGCGGTGCTCGTGGTGTACATGGTGGTGGAGACGAATGCGGCGGCAACCAGGCCGCTGCCCGGGTCGGCGACGTCTGCCAGCTGACCTGCCGGCGTCGCCGCGACGATCGCCACCGCGTCGTGGATGGTCGGCAGCAGCGACACCTGGATCAGCACCACCGGCACCGCGGTGAGCAGGAACTTGGCGAACACCCACTTGTGCTTCAGCAGCCCCCAACGGGTCCCGAACGCCAACACCAGCCCGGTGCCGAACGCGGTCAGGCTGACGGGTGTGAGCAGCAGGTCCCCGAGCATCCCGAGCGCGTTGTACGCGGTGTGCTGCCGAACCGGGTCGGCGGTCGTGTAACCGGTCACCGCGAGCACGATGTTCGCCATGCTCAGCCCCAGCCACCCCACCGACGAGATGACGTGCAGCAGCAGCACCACCTTCCGCGCACGAACGGGAAGCAGCGGCAGCCGCCTCGCGGACCGGACTGCCCGCCGCCGCGTGCGTACAGTCGTCGGCTCCACCGGCAAGGTCGCCGTCATCTCGATCACCTCACTCCGTCACCGCCAATCGTCGCGGACCACCCCCTCCCGTACGTCCGCCCACGAGCGACAGCACACGTACGCCCCCTGACGTACGCCGCTGAGCCACACCGGCGAACCGCGGCTGCGCCCCCTATGCTTGGCGCATGCCTGCTGGTGCACTCCCTACCGCAGCGGCGCAGGCCGGCGACCGGCGTGCCGACGGTGTCGCCGCGGCGATCGAGACGGTCGGCGACGCCTGGTCGTGGCTGGTGCTGCGCGAGGCGGTGGTGTGCGGGGTCACCCGGTTCGACGCGTTCCAGCAGCATCTGGGCGCGGCCAGGTCGACGCTGAACGCGCGGCTGGACAGCCTGTGCGCAGGCGGTCTGCTGACGAAGCGGAACCGGGCGACGGCGGCCAAGCCCGAGTACGTGCTCACCGAGGCCGGTGAAGCGTTCGTGCCGTGTCTGCTGATGGCGATGAACTGGGGTGACACCTGGCTACCGGCGCCGGCCGGGCCGCCGCTGACCGTCGAGCACAGCCCCTGTGGTTCGACCGCGCCGACCCAGGTGCGGTGTTCGGAGTGTTCGAAGCCGGTCGCCGCTCGGGACGTCGAGTTCGCCGACGTGCCACCGGCGCCTGTGCCGACGCCGAGGGGACGCACCAGGGTGCCGGGACTGGAGCTGCTGGAACGCAACGGTCCCTGCTCGATCGCGCGCACGCTGAAGGTCACCGGCGACCGGTGGAGCAGCTTGGTGCTGCGGGGCAGCTTCTTCGGCATCCGTCGGTTCGACGAGTTCGAGCAGGCCCTGGGCATCGCGTCGAACATCCTGTCGCAGCGGCTGAGCCGCTTGGTGAAGGTCGGGGTGCTGCGCAAGAAGCCGTATGCCAGCCGTCCCGTCCGCTACGAGTACCGACTGACCGAACAGGGCCTCGACCTGTACCCGATGTACCTCGCCATGCTCGCCTGGGGGGTGGAGAGGACGGGTGCGAACCCGCAGGGGGTGCTGCTGCGGCATACGCCGTGCGGTTCCCGGCTGGCACCAGTCGTGGCGTGCTCGACCTGCGGACACGACGTCAGGTACGGAGACCTGCGGTTCCACGAGCACATGGGCCACGACCGGATCTAGTCGAGGTGCCCGCCCGGTCGGTAGCGGCCGTCGAACACCTGCTTGGCGAGGGTCCTGCGCTGGATCTCGTCGCTGCCTTCGTAGATGCGGAGCAGGCGCAGATCACGCACCCAGAGTTGGATCGGCAGCTCCTGCGTGTAGCCCATGCCACCGTGGATCTGCAGCACGCGGTCGGCGATCTCGTTTACCCAGGCGGCCACGTTGAGCTTCGCCATCGCGGACGTCGCGACGCGTTGCTGCGGCGCGTGATCGGCTGACCAGGCGGCAAGCAGCGTGAGATACCGTGCGGCCTCCAGCTGTGCCGTGGAGTCGGCGACCATCCACTGGATGGCCTGGTGCTCCCGCAGCTTCTTGCCGAACGTCTGCCGCACATCGGCGTACTCGACGGCCATCCCAAGCAGCCGTTCGGCTGCGCCGACTGCCCGTGACGGCAGGATGTACCGGCCGCGTCCGATCCACTCCATCGCCAGCCGGAAGCCGTCACCGACCTCGCCGAGCACGTTCGCCGCGGGGACCCGCACGTCGTCGAACGACAACGCTGCGGGCTCAGCCTGGCCCATCGTCTTGATCGGCGTCGAGGTGAACCCCATGCTCCGTTCGACCAGGAAGGCAGTGAACGCGTCGCGGTGGTCGGCCTGCGGCTCGGTGCGGGCGATCACGATGGCGAGGTCGGCGTCCATGCCGTGCGTGATGAACGTCTTCGCGCCGTTGATGACCCACTCGCCACCCTGTCGGCGGGCAGTGGTTCTGATGGCGGTCAGATCGGACCCTGCGTCGGGTTCGGTGGCGGCGAAGCACGACACGAGCTCGCCCGAGATGGTCGGCAGCAGGTACCGCTCCCGCTGTTCGGGGTCGCAGTGGAACAGGATGTTGTCGGCGTCGCCGCCGAGATGGAACCGTACGATGCTCCGGCCCAGCTCCGTGTGCAGCAGCGACTGGGTGACCGCATCGAGTCCCATGCCGCCGTACTCCACCGGCGTTGCCGGCCCCCAGAAGCCGAACTCCTTCGCTTGAGCTGGACGGCGCGCAGCTCGTCCCTGGTGAGACCCTCGTTCGTATCCGCCTGGCGGCGCAGCAGCACTGCCTCGAGCGGAACGACTTCGTTGCTGACGAAGGCGCGCGCCGTCTGCTTGACGGCGCGCTGCTCGTCGGTGAGGTCGAAGTCCATGCTCACTCCCCGGTGAACGAAGCGGCGCGCTTCTCGAAGAATGCGGTGATGCCCTCGCGGAGGTCCTTCGTACCGAACATCGTCTCGTAGTTACGCCGCTCGATGTCGAGACCGACGGGGAGAGGTGCGTCCAGGCCACCCCGGACCGCTGCCTTGATCGCACGGGTGGTCAGCGGTGGCAGCGCGGCGATCTGCCCGGCGAGTTCCAGCGCCCGGGGCGTCGCATCTTCGGCCACCACCTCCGCGACGAGTCCGAGTTGGTGGGCCCGCTCGGCGTCGATCCTGGTGCCGGTGAGTAACAGGTAGAGCGCATTGCTCCTACCGACGAGCCGCGGCAGCTGCTGTGTGCCGCCGCCGCCGGGCACGATGCCGAGGTTCACCTCGGGCTGTGCGAAGCGCGCGGTATCGGAGGCGATGATGAAGTCGCACTGCATGGCGAGCTCGCACCCGCCGCCGAGGGCATACCCGTTCACGGCCGCGATCACCGGTCGTGGGAAGTCCCAGACCGGTCTGGACGCGGGCGTCTGCATGGCACCGACGACGTCGCGGTCGGCCTGCTCACCCAGGTCCGCACCCGCGGCGAAGGCGCGCTCGTCCCCGGTCAACACCACGGCACGGACGTCGGACGACGCCAGCTCACCGAACACCCGAGCCAGCTCGGTACGTACCTCGGCGTTGAGCGCGTTCCGCTTCTCCGGCCGGTTGATCTTGACCAGGGCCACGTTCGCGGCGGGACGTTCGAGCAGGACGACGGACATCGATGCTTCCACCTAACTACTTCAACCTGAAAAATGGTGGGCTGGGGTGACCTGGTTCGTGTTCGGTGGGTTTCTTCGAGCGTGGTCTTCCCGGGTGGCTCTTCACGCGGCCAGTGCACCGATCTTGACCAGGTTGTGGGCGAAGATGCCGTGTCCGCACCAGGT